>JALUTE010000341.1:8565-10224 GCA_027058255.1 Methyloligella sp.
GCTCATCGCCACCCCCGGCCGCGCTGGAAATGGTCAAGCAGGCGGCCGGGGGTGGCGATGAGCACGTCCGCGCCCCGGTCGAGCTTGCGGTTCTGCTCCTCGAAGGACACCCCGCCAATGAGCAGCGCCACGGTGAGCTTGTGATTGACGCCATATTGGGCGAAGTGATCCGCCACCTGGGCGGCAAGCTCGCGTGTGGGCGCGATGATGAGGGAGCGGGGCATGCGCGCCCGCGCCCGACCGCGCTCGAGCCGCGTGAGCATGGGCAGAACGAAGGAGGCCGTCTTGCCGGTGCCGGTTTGGGCGATGCCGAGGACGTCGCGGCCTTCCACGGCATGCGGTATGGCCTGTTCCTGAATGGGTGTGGGTGTCTCGTAGCCCGCCGCTTCGACGGCGGCGAGAACCTTGGGGCTCAAGGGCAGTTCGGAAAATTTCATGTTTTGAAAGCCTGCGGATGAGATCTGGGCTCGATCCTGTTGGCGGTCGGCGGCTCGCATGGCGAGCCGAGGCACCGCTGGGCGGGTGGGCAGTGGTTCGCTCCTGCCGCCCCAAAGGTACGCGCATGAACGAGCCTGCGCTCAGGTCGTGACCGAATCCGGCTCGAACATGGCGGAACCTTGGGGATCCGCCGCGGAACGCGAGCGTCGCCGAAGCGCCTGCGCGCTGGGCATGGGGCGGGAAACCGCCTGCCGGGTTGCACGAGCGTTGCGAACGATACCGGAGAGCGAAAGGTTCGAGCGCTCAGGCTACGGAGAACCGCTGGCCGTTGGAGCGCCGACACCCGTCTGCAACAAATGTCGTTTCCCTCGCAGGTAAGAATCACGCCTGCAACCCATGGCCTGCATATCATCCCGCGGGGCCGGAATACAAGGGGAACGTCAATGCGGCATCGGCGCGCGGCCAGGCGCTGTGCCCGCGATTGGGAAGGCTCTCGCCTTGCATGCGAGCACGCGGGAGCGCACGAGGCGGGCGGCTTGCGTCAGCGGTTCAGCCACCACCAGATCAGATTGAGCAGGAGCGTCAGCACGACGGAGACGATGAGCGAGGTGCCGAGCAGCACGTGCACGCTCCACCCCTCGCCGCCCCAATGCAGGTCCCCCGGAAGGCGCCCGAGCCCGAGCCGCTTGAGCCACGGCCAGGCGAGGCCCAGAGCCAGAAGAACGACGCCGAGCACGATCAAGAACTTCTGCATGCCCGCGAAATAGGGCTGAGGGGGCGGGCCTTCAAGACGGTTGAGAGCGCGCATTGCACAGAGCACGTCGAGGAGAAAAAGAAGCCCGCCGCCAGGCAGAAGCACGCTACCCAGCACCGCCGGCCCCCTGCCAGACAATGCGAAGGCGGGCCGCCAGCCGGCTCCTGGCGAAGGTGGCGTAGAGGAGCGCGCCAATCCAGACGGCAAGGCCTGCCAGCCTCCGGGTGAGGAGCATTCCACTCTCCGCGGCGCTCTGAAAGGCCGGCTTGAGGTCGACGATGAAGGTGGAAATGGCGAAGGCCGCGAGCCGCGGGATCAGCCAGACCGCCACCACTTGGACGCAGACCGCATGGAGCAGCCAGATGGACACCTCGAAGAACTCGTCTTTGCCGGGCTTGACCCGGAAATCCAGGGCGGCAAACGCCGTGTTTCCGGCCCCTGGATCACCCGGTCGAGCCGGGTGATCC
>JALUTE010000342.1 GCA_027058255.1 Methyloligella sp.
GTCCACTGCAAGGCTTCGGAAATCTCAGCCCCCCAGTCCCCCCCGAGTCTTCTCTCCGGACCGGGCCCTTTTTCTCCCCGCCAACCCTCCACCTCCAGAGCCGAACGTAAAAATGTCTGCGCGTCGCGCCTCGGTGTCCTTCTTGCCTTGTCAGGTTGTCGAATCCGGCTTTGGGGCCGCCCGGCGGGCGGACTTGGCACGCCCGCCCCTCCGATTATGACCCTCGGGTACACTCGAAACCACGTCATTGCCGCGCTCGACGCGGCAACCCAGAGCGGCAACTGCCACGCTCGCGGCCCCTGGATCACCCGGTCACGCCGGGTGATGACGTGAGAAACGGGTCTTGTCGCCGTCTGCATTTGAAGACAAGGACACTGAGCAAAGCCAAGGGCTTTTCTTCACCGCCAACGCGACAATCGCTGGCCGGGGTCACAGGCCGCGCGGCGCGGACGCGGCCTTGCCGAGCGCTGGGGTGACGTGGCGGCATTTTCCCGTCTTTTTCCCTTGTTTTGCCCGATTCCGGCCCTTGCCTCGCCCCAATGCTTGCTATGCTCTTGAGCATTGCCTCCGGCCCGGTCCGCTCCGAGACTTCGGACTATCAGCCCCCCAGCCCCCCCGGGGTCTCTTTCACGGACCGGGCCGCCTTTCTCCCCTCCCGAAGTCCTCACGACATGACGAGCGACTCTGCCCGCGCGCTCCGGCCAAGGAGACAGGGGCGGGCCGTGCGTCAAGCCACGTGAGGGAGGCGGAGGAAAGAGACGGCGCGCGCCGTCGCAGCGCCATTGGCCCGCCAGCCGGGCCTCACGCGTCGCCGAGATCGCGGCCAAGCTGCTCGGGAGAGATCGCCGGGGAGATGCGCGCTTCCGCCTCGTCGGGTGTGAGGTCGTTGCCCTTGCCGTCCACCAGCGGATATTCGCTGTCGTTCCAGCCGCGAATGCCCAGCTTCAGCGAGAGCACATTCTCATAGCCCATCTGCTGCAGGGTCGCGGCCGCAAGCACGCTGCGCCGCCCGGACCGGCAGATGGCCACGATGGGACGCTTGCGCGCCTCCACCAGCTCGGGCACGGTCTCGTAATAGCCGTACTCGCAGGCCGGCTCCAATATGCCGCGCGGCACGTTGAGCGATCCCTTGATGTGCGCGCCCTGGAACTCGAGGCGCTCGCGAATGTCGAGGAGCAGAAGATCGGGCTCGCGGGCGATCATCTCCTCGAGATCCCAGGGAAAGACCTCGCGCACGCGGCATACCGCCTCGGCGACGAAGCTCTCATAGGTCTTCCAGTCCGTCATCGCCCCTCCCCGGCGCCAGCGCGGCGCGGGATGATCAGCCAGAGATCGAGATCGAGGATCACGTTTTCCTCATAGGCGGCATCCGGTCCCTCGCGCGGGAAATCGGCGCAGGGCCTGTTCTTTGTGGCGATCATGCGCACCCGCAGGGCCCCCACATCCTTGCGCCCGGGAAGCGATGCCTTCTCCAGCACCTCGGACCAGGCATAGACCGTGTCGCCCGCGAATGCGGGGGCCACATGGCGCCCGCCATTGATCCCCGCCACATGGAAGGCATTGGCGAGGCCGTTGAACGAGATCGCACGCGCCATGGACATGACATGGCCGCCATAGACGAGCCGGCGGCCAAACCGCCCCTCGGCCTGCTCATGATGGTTGAAATGGACCCGGGCCGTGTTCTGGTAGAGGCGCGTCGCCATCTGGTGCTCCGCCTCCTCGATGGTGACGCCGTCCACATGGTCGATGCGCTCGCCGGGCTCGAAATCCTCCCAGAGATGCGGCGCGCCGGAAAGGGCCACGTCCCACGCCTCGACGGCGAGCGCCGGCACCGCGGCGCCCAGCGCCTCGACCGGCACATGATCGGCAAGCGCGGGCACGACCGGCTCGGGCGCGGGGCTTGCAGGGTCGCGCTTTCGCACCATCACCCAGCGCACATAGTCCAGAACCGGCTGACCGTCCCCGTTCAGCCCCGTGGAGCGGACCCAGACGATGCCGGTCTTGCCATTGGACGTCTCCTTGAGCCCGATCACCTGCGAGCGCGCACGCAAGGTCTCGCCGGGAAAGACGGGCCGCAGGAAGCGCACATCCGCATAGCCCAGATTGGCGACGGCGTTGAGGGAGATGTCGGGCACGGTCTTGCCGAACACGGTATGGAAGACCAGGAGATCGTCGAGGGGCGCCGCCGGATAGCCGATGGCCGTGGCGAAACTCTCGCCAGACTGAACGGCAAAGCGCGTGCCGTAGAGCGCGGTGTAGAGCGCCGCATCGCCTGCGGTGAGCGTGCGCGGCGTCGCGTGCACGAGCTCCTGGCCGATCGCGAAATCCTCGAAATAGCGGCCGGTACTGGTCTTGCCCTCCAAACGCCGCGCCGCAGCGGCCCCCGCCATGCTCATCGCCACCGCCCCTCTCGGCCCCCCGGTCTCAAAGGCTCTTCACATTGGTCGCGCCATTGCCCTGCGGCGTCTTGGCGTAGAACGGGCCGAACTGGATGAGGCATTTGCGAAGCTCGGAGGCGCTGCGCTCCAGAAGATTGAGGAGATGCACCGCCGTGTCGAGATTGGCCCGCCGGATTCCCCCGTTCACCACCTGATTGGCGACCACGGTGAGATGGTAGAGCTCGTCGATCTTGTTCTGGATGTCGAGGCCATTGGGTTTGGTCGTGTAATCCTCCGATGCGCTCGCCGGATAGCCGAAGAGCTCATTGGGCGTGACGCCGAGCGCGCCGCACATCACGAGAAGCCGGGGCAGCGGCGGCCAGGCTTCCGGCCCCTCCCCGTCCTCGCGCTCATAGACCGCGTAAGCCTTCGGATCGAGCCCGATCCGGGTTGCGAACTGCTCCGCGCTCTCAAACCCGCCCCTTTCGCGCGCCTCTTTCAACCGCTTGGCGAAAATGGCTTTTCTCTGGTCGCTCGCCATGCCTATTCCTCGAACTCGAATGACCACGATACGAATATGACGGTCACGCGCACGCCGGGCTCGTGAACGGCCGTTCAACCGCTCGCGCCCTGCGTCCCCGCCACCATTGGCGCGCCTCTTCCTGTCCAAATTATGGTCGGCTCTTACCCCATCGCCCAGAGCGAGGCAAGCGTTGGGCGCTCAAGGCTCGGCTTTGGCCATCTCTCGCAGCCGGAACTTCTGAATCTTGCCTGTCGAAGTCTTCGGAAGCTCGGTGAAAACCACGTGGCGGGGGCATTTGAAGTGGGCCATGCGCTCGCGGCACCAGGCGATGATGTCGTCTGCGGTCGCGTTTGCGGCGGGCTTGAGCTCGACAAAGGCACACGGCGTCTCGCCCCATTTCTCGTCCGGCTTGGCCACCACCGCCACCGCCTGCACGGCCGGGTGCTTGTAGATCACGTCCTCCACCTCGATGGAGGAGATATTCTCCCCTCCGGAGATGATGATGTCCTTGGAGCGATCCTTGAGTTGTGTGTAGCCATCGGGGTGCATCACACCGAGGTCGCCGGAGTGGAACCAGCCGCCGGCAAAGGCCTCGCGGGTCGCCTCGGGATTGCGCAGATAGCCCTTCATGACGATGTTGCCGCGGAACATCACCTCGCCCAGGGTCTCGCCATCCGCCGGAACGGGGGTCATGGTCTCGGGGTCCATGACGGTGAGCGCCTCGAGCGCATGATAGCGCACCCCCTGGCGGGCCTTCTTCGCCGCCTGCCCGGCCCCGTCGAGGCCGTCCCATTCCGCCTTCCACTCGTTCACCACGGCGGGCCCATAGGTCTCCGTCAGGCCGTAGACATGGGTGACCTCGAAGCCGGCCTCGGCCATGCCGGCCAGCACCGCCTCGGGCGGCGGCGCGGCGGCGGTGATGAACCGCACCTTGTGGGCGAGCGGGCGGCGCTCCTGCGGCGGAGCATTGAGAAGGGTTGCCATGACAATGGGGGCGCCGCACAGATGCGTCACCCGGTGCTCGGCGAGCGCCTCGTACATGGCCTTGGCGCGCACCCAGCGCAGGCACACATGGGTTCCCGCCACCACGGAGACCGACCAGGGAAAGCACCAGCCATTGCAGTGGAACATGGGCAATGTCCAGAGGTAGACAGGGTGGGCGCCCATGCCAGCGGCCACCACATTCGCATAGCCCATGAGGTAGGCGCCGCGATGGTGATAGACGACACCCTTGGGATTGCCGGTGGTGCCGGAGGTGTAGTTGAGGGAGATGGCGTCCCACTCGTCCGCGGGCGGGCGCCAGCGATAGGCCGGATCGCCGGCGGCGGTGAAGGCGTCGTAATCGGTCTCGCCGAGCCGGGCCCCGGATTGCGGAAACTCGGTATCCACATAGTGGATCACCAGCGGGCGCGTCCTGGCCAAGGCGAGGGCCTTCTCCACCGTCTCGGCGAATTCGAGGTCGTAGATCAGAACGCGGCTCGACGAGTGGTCGAGCTGGAAAGCGACAATGGCCGGATCGAGGCGGGTGTTGATGGAATGGAGCACGGCGCCGGTCATGGGCACGCCGTAATGGGCCTCAAGCATGGCCGGCGTATTGGCCAGCATCACCGAGACGGTGTCGCCCGAACCGATGCCGCGCGCCGCGAGCGCCGAGGCGAGCCGGCGGGCATTCTCCCAGAAGGTGCGATAGGGCACACGCCTTGCCCCGTGCACGATCGCCGTGTGATCCGGGAACACGCGCGCCGCGCGCTCCAGGAAGCCGATGGGGGTCAGGGGCTGGTGGTTCGCGGGGGTCTTGTCGAGATTCTCCGAATAGGGATTGGGCATCTGAGGCAACCTCGGCACCTGGGTTCGCGCCGTCTCCCGTTGACGGCCGCTCGAAGCTAGCCAATGCCCGCGCCCCGGGCAATGGGCCGCAAGGCGCAGGAGCAAGGACAACGGTCTTCGGGGCCACGCCTTGCGTGTGATATCATTGTGCATGCATAATGGCACTAGTCATGCTGGCCCAGGCAGCCCGCGACTATGGCTCGAGGTTCGACAGGAGGAGGGGGCCACCATGGCCGCCATCACATTGAGAAACATCCCCGACGATCTTTACGAACGGCTCAAACGTGCCGCCGAGGCGCACCACCGCTCCATCAATGGCGAGGTGATCCATTGCATCGAGCTTGCCCTTCGGCCAAGGCGGCTTGCCGCCGAGGAGCGCATCGCGCGCTTGCGCCGCCTGCGCCGGGACATTCCGGCGGGCGCGGTCGATGCCGATGACATCCGTCGAGCCATCGCCGACGGGCGTCCATGATCGTCGTCGACACCAATGTCATCGCCTATCTCGCCCTTCCGTCGCGCCATACTCCGGCCGCCGAACGTCTCCTGATCGAGGAGCCGGAATGGGCCGCGCCCTTGCTGTGGCGAAGCGAGCTGCGCAATGTCCTCGCGCTCTATCTGCGCCGCAGGGTGCTCTCTTTCAGCCGGGCCGTTGCCATCCAGTCGGAGATGGAGTCGTTGCTGGACGAGCGGGAGTATGAGGTCGCCTCGCTCGATGTGCTCACCCTGGCCAACATGAGCGACTGCACGGCCTATGACTGCGAGTTCGTCGCCCTGGCGCGCCATCTCGGCGTCGCGCTCGTGACCACGGATCGCAGGCTCGCCCGGAGCTTTCCGGACACGGCCGTTCTGCTGACGGACCGTGCGCCCTGATCCTCGCAAAGCGTGCGACCTTGTCGCGCGCCGGTTCGCATGGAGCCGGCAAGGGCCTGCGCGGCCGCGCATGTCAACCTTTTCGCTCACGGCTTGGAGCCCCATAGCCGAAGCGCCAATTGCAGCCTCGGCCAGAAGAAGGCTCACTAGGGGCAAGGCGAATGCGCATGCGGGCGCCGGGATGCCCGGCGGCAATACCACCCGCGCGCAACCCCTGAGCCACGGGGAGGGAGGGCCCGAGAATGAGCCGCTACGCGCAAGTCTATGAAAGCTGGAGCCGTGACCCCGAGGGCTTCTGGGCCGAGGCCGCCGAGGCCATCACCTGGTACAAGCCCTGGGACAAGGTGCTCGACCCCTATGCCGGCCAATATGGCCGCTGGTTCACCGGGGCGAGCTGCAACACCTGCTACAACTGCCTCGACCGGCACATGGAGGCACGGGCCGACCAGCCGGCGCTCATCTATGACAGCCCCATCACCGGCACCAAGCACAGCTACAGCTATGGCGAGCTCCTGGGCGAGGTGGCCACCTTCGCAGCCGTGCTCGCGGACAAGGGGATCACCAAGGGCGACCGGGTCGTCATCTACATGCCGATGATCCCCGAGGCGGTCATCGCCATGCTCGCCTGCGCCCGCATCGGCGCCATCCATTCGGTCGTCTTCGGCGGCTTTGCGGCCAATGAGCTCGCCACCCGCATCGACGATGCCAAGCCCAAGCTCGTGGTCTCCGCCTCCTGCGGAGTCGAGCCGGGACGCATCGTGCCCTACAAGCCGCTCCTCGACGAGGCCATCAACCGGGCGCGGTGGAAGCCCGAGACCTGCATCATCCGCCAGCGGCCCATGGAGACCGCAACCCTCATCGAGGACCGGGACTTCGACTGGAGCGACCTCATGGAGGGGATGCGGGGGCGCGGGCGCGTCGCCGACTGCGTGCCTCTCGCCGCCACGGACCCGCTCTACATCCTCTATACCTCCGGCACCACGGGCCAGCCCAAGGGCGTCGTGCGCGACAATGGCGGGCACATGGTGGCCCTGAAATGGTCCATGAAGAACATCTATGGCGTCGATCCGGGCGATGTCTACTGGGCGGCCTCCGATGTCGGCTGGGTGGTGGGTCATTCCTACATCGTCTACGGCCCCCTTCTGCATGGCTGCACCACCATCCTGTTCGAGGGCAAGCCCGTGGGCACGCCCGATGCCGGCGTGTTCTGGCGGGTGATCGCCGAGCATGGGGTGCGTGCCCTCTTCACCGCGCCGACCGCCTTCCGGGCCATCAAGAAGGAGGACCCCGACGGCGCGCTCATCAAGACGCATGACCTCTCCGGGTTCCAGACCCTGTTCCTGGCCGGCGAGCGGGCGGACCCGGACACGCTGGAATGGGCCGAACGCCATCTGGGCGTGCCGGTGATCGATCATTGGTGGCAGACGGAGACCGCCTGGGCGATCGCCGCCAATCCGGTGGGCCTCGGCATGCTGCCGGTCAAGCACGGCTCGCCGACGGTGCCGATGCCGGGCTATGACGTGCGCATTCTCGACGAGCAGGGGCATGAGATGCCGCGCGGCGAGACCGGCGCCATCACCGTGCGCCTGCCGCTGCCGCCGGGCTGCCTGCCGACCCTCTGGCAGGACGATGCGCGCTTCCGGGAGAGCTATCTCGCCGCGTTTCCCGGCTTCTACCAGACGGCGGATGCCGGCTATATGGACGAGGACGGCTATGTCTACGTCATGTCGCGCACCGACGACATCATCAATGTCGCCGGCCACCGGCTCTCCACGGGGCAGATGGAGGAGGTCTGCGCCGCCCATCCGGACGTGGCCGAATGCGCCGTCATCGGCGTTGCCGACTCCCTCAAGGGCCAGATCCCGGCGGGCTTCATCGTGCTCAATGCCGGGGTGACGCGCGATCCCGCCGACATCGAGCGCGAGGTGGTGCAGAAGGTGCGCGACGAGATCGGGCCCGTTGCCGCCTTCAAGACCGTGATGACCGTCAAGCGGCTGCCCAAGACCCGCTCGGGCAAGATTCTGCGCGGCACCATGCGGGCCATCGCCGACGGGAAGGAGTGGAAGATGCCGGCCACCATCGACGATCCGGCCATTCTGGACGAGATCGCCGAGGCCTTGAAAGCACGTGGCCTTCCGGCCTAGCCTTTCGCCCGACTCTCGCCGGGCTCACGGCAGGGCGGTCCGGTGACCACGAGGAGGAGGCGGGATCCATGGCGCTCACAGGCAAGGTCGCAATCGTCACGGGCGCGGCGCGGGGGATCGGCCAGGCCTGTGCCGAGCGGCTGGCGCGGGAGGGGGCGAAGGTCATTGTCGCCGATCGCGACGAGGCGGGCGGCGAGCGCATTGCGGCCGATATCCGGGAAGACGGCGGCGAGGCGGCCTTCGTCTCCTGCGATGTGTCCGAGCGCCTCGACGTGCGCAACCTGCTCGCGGCGACCCTCGAGACCTATGACGCGATCGACCTTCTGGTGAACAATGCGGGCATCATTGACGATGCGCCCTTTCTCGAGCTCTCGGAGGCCGAGTTCGACCGCGTACTGGCGACCAATCTCAAGGGCGCCTTCCTGCTCGGCCAGGCGGTGGCCCGGCAGATGGTGAGCCAGGTCGAGGCGGGCGCAGCCCCCGGCGCCATTGTCAACATGTCCTCGATCAACGCCCATTTCGCCCTGCCGGACCACGTGGCCTACTCGGTCTCCAAGGGCGGGCTGACCCAGCTCACCAAGGCCATGGCGCTGGCGCTCGCGCCCCATGGCATCCGGGTCAACGCCGTGGCGCCGGGCTCGATCCTCACGCCCCTCCTGGCGGAGGTCGCCAAGGACGAGACCATGCGCCGGCGCATCCTCTCGCGCACGCCCCTCGGCCGCCTCGGCCGGCCCGAGGAGATCGCCGGTGTCGTCGCCTTCCTCCTCGGGGAGGATGCCGCCTATGTGACCGGCGAGACCATCACCGCCGATGGCGGGCGCATGCCCCTCAACTACACCGTGCCCGTGGAGAAGGGGGGCTCCCCATAGGCCGGGCCGCCGTCAGCGGCGCTGGTCCGGCATCTCGGCCAGGGCGCGATCCAGCCAATGACAGACGGACCGGAGCTCCGCCTTCTCGGCCATGTCGCGAAGCTCCGCGATCAGGTCCGCAATATAGGCCGCCGTCTCGTCGCGGCTGGTGGTCGCCGCCTTCGCAGAGTGCGCCCGGCTGCTCGCCTGTCCCCTTGAAGCCATGAGGTCCCTCCCCTCGCGCGCAGTTGCTCGATATGCGTGTATACATTTATCAAATACTCGCATACCGTGCAATGACAAATAAAGACGCAACGCATGCGAGAAGAGGGATGATGGATGGGGCCCGCTGCAAGCCTCTCTTCTGCCAGCGACAACGCAAGAGCAAGAGCTTCGTCGGCCGGAAGGGACATGTGCGGCCGGAAATCGGCAGTCGTGCGGGCTATTGGGCTTTCAGCGCAGCATTGGTGAGCTTGTCGAGAGCGCCCTTCATCTTGGCGAACACCGCATCGACGCCCGTGATGCCATAGCGACGCTTGAGTGCGTCCGGGTCGGCATAGGCGAGCCGCACCGTGCCGTCCGCCCCGCGCCAGGCCAGCGCCTTCAGCGGCAGGTCGAGACCGATGCGCCGGTCGGCGCGCATCAGGGGCGTGCCCAGCTTGGGATTGCCGAAAATGAGCAGCTCCGTCGGCGCCATGTCGCGACCGACCTTGCGCGCCCCGGCCGCATGGTCGATCCGGGCGAAAACGGTGATGCCCTTCTTGGCGAGGATGGCAGACAGCCGGTCCAGCGTGACCTTGACCGAATAGGGGCTTTGCTTGACCACCAGCGCGCCGCCGGCGGTGGCCGGAGCTGCGAGCAGGAGGAGGGGAAGGGCGACGGCGATCGCTGCGAGCCGCATGAGCATCTCCTGTATGGCAAGGATTGGAGGACGACGATGGCGGGGCGTGATGCCCGGCGCGCACCAACTACGCCGGAAAGCCGGCCCAAAGAAAGGCCGCACCGGCACGTCACACATGAATGTGATGCGAAAGGAGAACTCGTGATCTCGTCGCGGCTATTCGGCGGGAATCTTGTCCGCGCCCTTGCCGGTCCTGCGGGCGGACCAGATGAAGTAGATGTTTCGCGTGTAGATCACGAGCCCCATGCCCTGGCCGAGAATGAACACCGGGTCCATGCGATGGATCGCATAGACGAACAGCATGAGACCGCCGATGAAGCTGAAATACCAGAAAACCTCGGGCACGATGCTCGCGCGCGCCCGCTCGGAGGCGATCCACTGCACGATGAAGCGCATGGAGAACATGAGCTGGGCGCCGAACCCGATGCCGAGCCATATGAGCTCGCTCGGGGTCGTGCTCGCCCACCAAGCGGCGAGTTTCGCAAGATCCATGGGCATCAACTCCCATGCCCGTGCCGGCTGCTGCCGGCCGGGCTGTCCTCGGGGCCAGCATCGGGCTCACCCGCCTTGCGCCCGGCGCCGGCGCCCGCCCGCATGCCCGCCCCTTCGCCTCCCGCTTCGCGCTGACGCCGCGCCGCGACATCGGCAAGATCGGACACACCGCCACCGACCACCACATCCTCCGCGATCTCCGGCACCAT
>JALUTE010000343.1 GCA_027058255.1 Methyloligella sp.
GGCGTCCCGGTAAGCGAGCTCGCCGGTGAGCCAGAGTCCGGCATCCGAAACCGAGACGAGGCGTCGGCCATCGCGGTCAATGGCCAGCCCCGAAAGGCCGCCGAAATAGGACGAGGGCGAGGAGAGCACGAGGCCGCCCCGCCAGATGAGCTTGCCGAAGCGGCGCCGATCGGGTCGCGACGCGTCGAAATACGCCAATGGGCGGGCCGTGACGGTGATGGCCCGCGCCGTCAAGCTGCGAAGATCGGGCTTGGCCAGGGCCCCCGGTGCGGCGAGGACGTGGAGCGCCGCCGCAATCGCGACGGCGCCGCAAGCAAGCGGCAACGCGCGGCCCTTCCTGAGCACCGTGGCCGTGCGGCCCGAGCGGCACCGGGCCATCGACGTCTTGTCACCCATGGATTCGTCCCTCGTCCCTGTCGATCACCCCATATCCGGTCCGGCCAGAGGGTGACGCCACCATAGGCCCGCGTCTTGTCGAAATGACGTCGATCGGCCGAGACGCGAAGCGCGCCCTCCTCGAGAGCAAGCGCATGGATTGAGCGTGTTGTCGAACAGACGGTGGCCCAGTTCGGGAACAGCGCTATGGCGCACGGGCTATGGTCGCCCCACTTCGCGCCGCTTCGCCTTCACCGCCTCGCGCGAAGCCCGCGCAATGATGGCGCTCCTGTTCTCACCCTTGAACGCCGCGCTGAACGTCGTCTTCACCTCGTCCGGCACGGAGAAATTCACGACCGCCATGGCGAACACACCGCAATCACAATCGAGTTATTGAAGATCTCGACAATACATATGCTCCGGCGACAGGGCGAAGTAAAGGCGCGCCACGCAAGGATGGGAGGCGGCACGAGGCGCCGGCATGGAAACGGCGCAAGGGCCCCGCTTGAACCGGCGGGCGGGCCGTGGCAGGGTCGCCCCTCGGCCGCGAGGGGGTTGCGGGAAGCGGTGGGCACGGCCTCGCCGCGCAAGAGGCAAGGGGGCGAGACATGCCGCGGCGGGAGGAGAGCCAGAACTGGAAGGACGTCTACTACACCTCGCGGGACGGGCTGAGGCTGCATGCACGGCACTATCCGGCGGAAGGCAGCTCCCGCCGGCCGGTCCTGTGCCTGCCGGGGCTCACGCGCAATGCCCGCGACTTCCATCGGCTCGCGAGCTTTCTCGCCGATCCCCTGCGCCATCGCCGGGACGTCTATTGCGTCGACTACCGCGGACGCGGCGCCTCGCAATACGACCCCGACTGGCGCAACTACTCGCCCTTCATCGAGGCGCTCGACGTTCTCGACCTGGTGACCATCGCCGGCCTGCACGACGCCGCCATCATCGGCACATCACGAGGCGGGCTCATCGCCATGATCATGGCGGTGCTTCGCCCCACATCGGTCGGTGCGGTGGTGTTCAACGACATCGGGCCGGTTCTGGAGCGCGAGGGCCTGACCCGGATCATCGGCTATGTGGGGCGGGTGCCCATACCGGCCAACTGGGAGGAGGCGGCCGCCCTCGTGCGCGACATGAACAAGCGCTATTTCCCCGCCATCGAGGACGAGGAATGGATGGAGATCGCGCGCCAGTGGTTCAATGACGAGAACGGCCAGCCGACCAATGCCTATGACAAGGCCCTCTCCCGCTCCATCTCCATGCTGGACGTGGAGCAGGGCATACCGGAGATGTGGCCGCAATTCATGGCGCTGACCCGCGTGCCCCTGCTGGTTCTTCGGGGCGAGCATTCGGACATCCTGAGCGAGGAGACCGTGCGGGAGATGGCGGTGCGGCACCCGGACATGCGCGCCGTGACCATACCCGGCCAGGGCCACGCCCCCCTGTTGCGCGATCCCGAATCGATCTCCGTGGTCGCGAACTTTCTGGCCGAGACCGACGACTTTCGCGCGGCTGCTTGACCGTCCGGGCGCGCGCCCGCCTGAAGCGCGATCAGCTCTCGTCGTCCGAGGTGGGCGCGACCTCGCCACGATCCACACGGCGGGAGAACTCCGTCCGTCCGCCGCCGGAGAGGATGCGGGCCTGCTCGACCCAGTTCTCCCGCTCGATGCGGCCTTTGAAGTCGAGAACCTGGCTGATGCGCTCGATATCCTCGCGGGTCCAGGCGGCGATCTGGTCGTAGCTCGTGATGCCGAGAGCGTTCAGCTTCTTCTCGATCAGAATGCCGATCCCCTTGATGCGCTTCAGATCGTCGGGAACGGTCGAGCGCAGCACGCGCGGCCCCTCGCCGGCCGCCCGCGCCGCCGCGCCGCCGGTCAGCGCCTCGGACTTCACCGAACGCAAGGAAGGCGCAGGCGCAGGCGTGCCCGGAGCCGATGTCGATGCCGGCCTGGCGGAGGGTGCCTCGGCCGTTCCGGCTGGGCCGGCTGCCCCCGCTGAGGCGGAGTCTGCCACCGGAGCAGGGGCGGTGCCTGCCTCCCCACCTTGCGCCCGCTCCCGGGTGTAGGCGGTCTCTCCGCCTCGGGCCAGGATCTGGGCCTGTTCGATCCAGTTCTCCCGCGTGATACGGCCTTGGAGGCCGAGGGCGGCATCCACCCGCTGCACGTCGGCATTGGACCAGTTCGCGATCTCCGTATAGCGGCGAACGCCGTGGGCGCGCAGCGCCGCCGCAGTGTCGGGGTCGATCCCCTTGATGCGCTCGAGATCGTCGCCCGGCTCCTCGGCCGCGACCGGCGCCGGGGCTGCCTCGGGTGCCGGCTCGGGTGCCGGTTGCTCTGCAGGGGGCGCGGGCTGTGCCCGGGCGGAAGCCGCGGCGAGCGCCGCCGTGGCGGCCGCGGCCGCAGCCGCTGTGGCCGGATCCGTGCTCTCGCCGCCGGCCGGACCCGGCGCCTCGGCCGTCTCCGTCTCCGGCGAAGAGGGCAGAGGCTCCTCGGCAGGCTCGGCAGGCGCCGCTGCTGGCGGTGCCGGCTCGGCCTCGACAGACACCGGTTCTGCAGATGCGACAGGCGCAGGCTCAGCCGCCGCCGCGGCCGGCGCGGCGGTCACCTCGCCAGCCTCCCCGGCAGGCTCGGAAGGCTCGCCCGCAACCTCCGCTTCGCCAGCGGTGGTGGTGTCCGACGGTGTGTCCTGCGAGGACACCGCCTCTTCCTCTTCGGCAGGCTCCGGCGCGCGCACGGCAGCCGCCGCGGCGGCGGCGGCGACCGAGGCCGCGATCACGCCGGAGGCGGCCCCCTGCGACGGCCCGGTTTCGGGTGCGGGTGTCGATGCCTCGGCCGGCTGCGCCTCGGCTGCGGACGCCTCGGGCTCTGTCTCCGGGGGCTCCGCCACCGCGGGCTCCGGCGCCTGCATCTCCGGCTCTGCCGGTGCCGCGGGCGCCGACGCCGGAAACGCCGCCCCCCG
>JALUTE010000344.1 GCA_027058255.1 Methyloligella sp.
CACCGCACGAGCAGCGCCGTGGCGATGTTGTAGGGCAGATTGGCGACAATCACCGTGGGCGGCTCGGCGAGCGCAGCATAGTCTACGGCAAGCGCGTCCTCCTCCACGACCGTGAGGCGGCTCGGAGAGCGCTCGGCGATCGCATCGAGCGCAGGCCGGCAGCGCGGATCGCGCTCGATCGCCACGACATGGGCCGCACCCTCGGCCAGGAGCCCGCGCGTCAGGCCGCCGGGTCCGGGCCCCACCTCGATCACCCTGTGCCCCTTGAGCGGCGCCGCCGCCCGCGCGATCCGGCGTGTCAGATTGAGGTCGAGAATGAAGTTCTGGCCAAGGCTCTTGCGAGCCGACAGGCCGAGCCCCCGCACAACGGCGCCGAGAGGTGGAAGCCCGTCATCGGGCCTGCCCGCGCCCCTGTTGCAGGGCCTGTCCGGGCTCACGGCGTTGCCCCCACTGTGCGCCGCGCCGCCATCTCCGCTGCCATGCGCAGCGCCGCGACAAGGCTCTCGGGCGAGGCACGGCCTCCTCCCGCAATGTCGAAAGCCGTGCCGTGATCGGGCGAGGTGCGCACGAAGGGCAGGCCCAGCGTCACATTCGCCGCCCGCTCGAAGGCGAGGGTCTTGATCGGGATCAGCGCCTGGTCATGGTACATGGCGAGAGCCGCGTCGTAGCGTCTTCGCGCCTCCTCGTGGAAGAGCGTGTCGGCCGGATGCGGACCGCTGACCGCATGGCCTTCCGCCCGCAGCTCCTCCACAGCGGGCGCGATGATCCGCTCCTCCTCCTCGCCGAGCCGCCCATCCTCCCCCGCATGCGGATTGAGCCCGGCCATGGCGAGGCGCGGACGGGCGATGGCGAAGTCCTGAACAAGCGCGCGGATCGTGATGCGCGCCGTCTTAAGAAGCCGTTCGCGGGTCAGCATGCCCGGCACGGCGCAAAGCGGAACGTGAACGGTGACGGGGACCACCCTCAGCACGTCGCAGGCGAGCATCATCACCGGCGTTGGCGGTGTGCCGCCCCACCGCTCCCCGGCGAGTTGCGCGAGATACTCGGTGTGTCCCGGATAGGCGAAACCGGCGGCCATGAGGCTTGCCTTGGCAATGGGATTGGTGACGAGGGCCGCAGCCTCGCCGGCATGCACCGCCTCCACCGCCCGCTCGATGGATGCAATGATCGCCGGTGCGGCCGCCTGCTCCGACCGCCCCGGGGCGCCGGAACAGGAGCGGGGAAGGGGCATGGGCCAGACCGGCAGGGCATGCGGGAAGACCTCGCTGGCCCCTGCGATGTTCCCCACGGGTTCAACTGGAACATCGCACCCGAGCACGCGTGCCCGCGCGGCCAGCACATCCGGGTCGGCGAGCACGCAAAAGGCCGGCATCTGCGCCTTCGCCCGCATGATCCAGGCGCCGAGCGTGATATCGGGGCCGATGCCGCCCGGGTCGCCCATGGTGAGGGCCAGGGGAAGGGCGGCGCCTCGCCCCGCCGGGGCAGGATGACCGGCGGTGGCCATGTCAGCGATACTCGATGAAGGCGTCCTGCCGCAAATCCTTCAGGTGGCGCTTGGCGAAAATGGCCAGCTCCTGGTTCTGAAGCCGCTGGCGGGCCGCCTGGCGCATTTTCTCGTCTCCCGCCACCGTCCGCCGTGCGCAAATCGCATAGAGCTCGATGCCCTTGCCGGTCAGGCTGGGCGGTGCCATCTGTCCGACGGTTGCGCTCAAGAGCAGCGTGCGCTGCGGCTCGGGAAAGCTCTCGGCGATGCGCTTGCCCAGATTCTCGAACCTGGCACCCTTGACGCGCTTGGCCAGCTCTCTGGTCGTCTTGCAGGAGCGAAAGCGCCGGCGCAGGCGGTCGGCCTCGTCGAACCGGGCGGCCATCACCGTCTGGTCGATCTTGCCGGGCAGGGGGAGCGTAATTTTGTGCAAATGCAACTCGGTCCGCTTCGCGCCCTTGGCCCGCGCGGAGGTCGAGATGAAACGCTCCACCTGCCGCGCCCCGACGAAGACCTGCCGCCCATACCGCCGGCGGATGATCTGCTGCCAGGCGAGATTGGCCTTGAGCCGCTGGCGCATGGTCGCGATGTTCACCCCGGTGCGTTTCAGCATGGCCGAGAATTGCTTGAGCGACATCTTGTTGCGCTTGGCAAGTCCGGTGAGGATGCGGTCGATCTGGGCATCGTCGATGGCGATGGCGAGCTTCTTGGCCTCCTGCAGCTTCAGGCGCTCGTCGATCAGCTCCTCCAGGGCGCGCTTGCGCACCGACTTGCGCAGGCGGCGCACGATCCCTGCGCGAATCTGCCCGACGAAGACCTTTTGCAGCTTGCGCACCTCCTCCTGGCTCGTCGGCCTGCGCTTGAGCGCGAAGGCGCGGAAGCGCTTGGCGGTGTTCGGGTCCTTCAACACGGCCTTGAGCCGCTTGCCCACCTGCGGCGAGCTGAGCAATATGAGATTGATCCGCTGCTCGACATCGTAGGCCGATATCGGCTCGTCATTGACGAGCGCGATGATGGTCTGCTCGGAGGCGGCGCGTGCGAGCGCGCCAGCGCCGGGGGGCAGCAGCAGAGCGAGGCCGAGCGACACCGCCCAGGCCAGAACGGCCGCGCCGCGCGCCATGCGAAAGGACATCGGTGGCTGGATCATGGACTGTTCCATGGACTGTTCCGTAGTCGGTTCAGCTGTTGCAGACCCGCCCGGCACATGGTCGCGCCGCGGCTCCGACGGCCCGACCCTGCCTGCGGGCGGACAGGGGCGGGGCTCCCCGCCCTCGTGATCGGGCCAGAACGCAACGCCTGCCAGCGTGCCGTGCGGTCCAGGGGATGGGCCCAAGCCGCGGCGCGGCGGTGCCTCTTTCGGCCAACCGGTCGCCGTCCCTGAGCGCAAAGGCCGCACATTTCCTTCGCCAATGACCGGCGCGGGCAGCAAGCATTCGCGTCATGCCAGCGATCCTTGGCACGCGGACGAGGCGGCAGAAAGGCAACGACACGGCCCTTCCTGTGCCACCCTGCAACCCAATCCGCGATGTCATTAAGGCCGACTCAGCTCTTGTCACCGCTCGCCGCGAGATCGCTGGACAGGTCGGCCTTGTAGCTGTAGCCGCCCAGATGCTTCAGTTCGAACCGTAGCATCACCGACCGGTCCGGGTCGATATCACGGTCGGTATAGAACGATTCGTTGTAGCTGACGCTGAGCACGAAGCATTCGTCCGCATAGCGCAGGCCCGCGCTGCGATAGAGATTCTGATCCGCCACGAGATCATAGCGAAGGCCTGCGAAGGCGGACCAGTACTCGGTGATCTGCACGGCGCCGCTGGCGTTGATCTCCTGTTGATTCTGATTGAGGCCGATCACGGGATTGAAGCGCGTAAACGCATAGGTCGCGGTGGCGCTGAACGGTCCGTAGCTGCCCGTGAATTGCACGTCCTGCCGGTTGATCCGCAAGTCCCTGTCGTCGAAACGGGTCTGCGCGATCATGCGGAAGGTCTTGGCCGGCTCGAAATAGAGCCCGGCGACATAGTCGGACGCGCTGGTCTCGAGGCCCGTGCCTGCGGCGAAGGGGTTGGCATCCGACAGCCGGTAGCTGCGCCCGAGCACGAGGCGGGCATAGCCACCATCGAAGGCCTGCATGGTGTAGCGCAGTCCCACATTGGCGCGCACCCCGGTCTCGATCCGGTCGTAGCCGGAGAACTTGTCGATATCGAACAGCAGGGTGTCATCGAAAACGAGGCTGCGCGAGTCGAGGTTCGGCACATCCTGCTGCGCATTGAGATCGGGCTGGTCGGGCCGCGCGATCACCTGAGCGACCGGCTCGATCACATGCGCGGCGTTCGCCGTCCTCGCGATGAAGGGATACTCATATTGCAGCCCTGCGGTCGCCATTCCCCGCGTTGTCACGTCCTCCGGGCGGGGAAGGCCGGTCCCGGGATCGACGAGATTGGTGACGCGGTAGATGTCGCCCCGCAAATGGGCGAACGGGGTATAGACCTGCCCGAGCCCGTCGATGAGCTGGCGCCGCCAACGCACCTCGGCGACCACGCGGTTGCTGTCCACGCCATCGTCGCGAGAGAGGGAGAGCAGATTGGCATCGAAGCTCAGCTCGCCACCCAGGACCGGGTCGGCCACCACATAATTGTAGTCGATGATGGGATGCACACGGGATTCGGAGTTGGAGTTGTCGGCGGCCAGCAATCCGCCGAAGTGATAGAGATAGGCGCTGAAATAGTTCCGCTCGCTCTCGCCGATCATGTAGACCTTCGATATGCGGTCCGTGCGCACCGTGCTGTCCAGCTTGTAGAAGCGCCGGAACGTGTCGTCGCTCTCCAGCGTGACATCCCAACCCCAGTTCCAGTAGGAGCCCAGGCTGAAGCGCCCGTCGGTGACGATGCTGCCGCGCCAGCCGCGGGTGTTGGGCGGCTGGTCGAGCTCCGGATCGTTCTGGTCGATGGCGGCGAACTTGACCCGGTAGCTGCCGTCTGCGAGCCGGTGGCGCCACGTGCCCTTCCAGAGCACCCCCTGCTTGGAGGTGTACATGGGGTTGAAGGTGAAATCATAATTCGGCGCCAGGGCGAAATAATAGGGCACCTCGGCCGTGAAGCCGAGATCCTCGGAGGAGGCCAGCTTGGGAAACAGGAAGCCCGAGCGCCGCTTCACCGTCGGGTCGGGATGGAAGAAATAGGGCATCCAGAGCACCGGCATGCCGAAAAAGTCCAGCGTGGCATTCTCGTAATAGATGCGCTTCTCGTCCTTCCTGTGGATGATGCGCTTGGCCTTGACGCGCCAGAGCGGTGCCCGATCCGGATGCTTGGCGCAGGGCTTGCACGGCGTGAACACGCCGCGCTCGAAGATGGTCGTGTTCTCGTCCTTGCGAATGGCCTCGGCGGCGGCGATGCGCGAGTCGCCCTTGGTCACGATCTTGAGCGAGCGGATGAACCCCTCACGGAAATCGTCGGTCAGGGTGATGCGCTCGGCGTTCACCACCGCACCGCCCGGCTCCTTGATGCGCACGCGCCCTTCCGCCGTCAGCGTGTTCGCGCTCTGGTCGTAGATGACCTTGTCGGCGAGCAGCGTGTAATCCTTGTAGTAGATCTCGACATTGCCGACGGCCGTCACCTTGTTGCGCTGATTGTCATAGATCAGCTCGTCCGCCTGCAACAGCAAGGGCTGGTCGGGGTCGAGCCTTTCCGGGGACTTCCCGAGCTCCGGATCGCGCGGGCCCGGCAACGTCTTCTCGATGAGGCTGTCCTGCGCCCATGCGCGGCTCGCGTCAAAGGGCGAAAGCGCGGAGCCTGCGCCCGCCACGAGCACGACCGTGATCAGGCATGCGGCAAGGCACGGCGCCAGCCCCCGGGCCAGCCGGGTCCGTGCGCGGGTGCACACCGCACCCCCGAGGCCGAGGCGGCCCTTCACGGCCGCTCCTGGTCTCCACACCTGACCCATACCTAACCGTCCTCCTGGTGCATGAGCACCGCGAGCGACAGACAGCAAGCGATCGCGACCGGGGCCCAGGCCGCCATTTCCGGTGGCGTCAAGCCGGCCACGCCAACCTGGCGCGAGACTTCAGCCAACAGAAAAAACCCGAACCCCGTCACGAGTCCCACGACGACCATAGTCTGGATCCCGCCGAAACGAAATGCCCGCAAAGACACAGTTGCCGCCAAAAGCACCATCACGGCCAGCAGGGCCGGGCGCGAGCGCAGCAGCTCATACTGAACCTTGTAGCGGGTCGCCGGCAGGCCGGCCTTCTCGGCAACCGCGATGAAGGCGGGCAGCTCCCAGAACGATATGGAGATCACCGAGCCGACCGCGGTCTTCACCTCGGCCGGCGTCAGATAGGTGCTGACCAGATAGCGCTCGTAAAAGGCCGGCTTCTCTCCGCCATCACGGCTCACCCAGGCGCCGCGCAGCTCCCAGAACCCGTCGTTCAGCATCGCCCGGCGGGCATCGATGCGTTCCACGAACCGGCCCTGCCTGTCATATTGGAGCACCGTCACGCGGGCGAGATTCATGCCCCCTTCGGACGAGGCGCGCGCATGGATCACCGACTGGCCGTCGACCCCGTCCTGGCGCAGCCATGGCCCTGCGGTCTTGGTCTTGAGGAAATCCTTGTGCCGCTCGAAGGCCTCGGCATAGAGCGCCTCGGACTTGGCACGCGCCGCCGCCGCCAAGGGATTGTAGAGGCCGACGAACACGGCACCCAGCAGCAGGGCCACCGCGATGCCGGGCAGGAGGATCAACCACACGGACATGCCGGCGCTGCGCGCGACCACCAGCTCGGACTTGCGGCTGAGCATCAAGAGGGCCCCGATGCTGCCGACGAGCACCGCAAAGGGCAGGGTGAGCTCCGCATAGGCGGGCAGGCGGAGCAGGGAGATCCACACCAGCGCGCCCATGGACACGCTGCGGAACTTGCCGGCCTGGCGCAACAACTCGATGAGATCGATCATGAAAATGAGCACCACGCACAGGGCGAACGCCCCCAATATGCCGATCAGGAAGCGCTTGGAGATGTAGCGCGCCAGTGTTCCGGCAGCGCTCATTTCGCCCTCGTCGGCCATAGCCGGCCGACGCCCTCGATCGCGGGCAGCAGAATGCCGCGCATGATGCTCTCGAGCCCCCCTTCGAGCCGGCGCTGCCAGATCGTTCGGCGCCGTGGCTTCATTCTAGTCGTTGCCGCAAATCCTGCAAGCGTGATGGCGCCAACGGGGATGGCGTAGACAAGAGGCACGGCGGCCGGATTGACCGCCACGAGGTTGATGGCGCCGATGCCGAGCACCCGCGCTCCGGCCGCGAGCGAGAAGGCCGCGATCACGCTTTTCACGCGCCCCTGGCGTGAGGATTGCGCCTGTCCCTGAAAGGCGAGGGCGATCACCACGAAAACGATGGGGTAGAGGAGGCTGGAGAACCGCTCATGCAGCTCCGCGCGCAGCTTTCCGGGGCGCATGCGGGCCCAAAAGCCGTTCGGATCGGGATTGATCAGCTCGCTCAGATAGCGCTCACGCGGGCCATAGGCGATCCGCTCCGACTTCGGCCCAAAGCGAGACAAGTCTATGGTATAGCTGGCGAACTTGATGATCTGCGCACCGTCCTGATCGGGTGTCTGGCGCAGAATGCGGCCTCGATACAGGCGCAGGAAGGCATCGCGCCCCTCGCGGATGATGCGGCCCCGCTCGGCGAGATAGGTGAGCGACTGCTTCGGGTTGCGCTCATCGTGCATGACGAGTCCGAGGATTTCCCCCGATCGCGCACGGTCGCGGATGTGAAAGGTCAGCCCGCTCTCGGGACTGAAGAAGCGTCCCGGCTGGAGCACCTGGGAGATGAGATCGGAGCGCACCTCGATGATCGCCGCGCGAAAGGTGCGTAGGCTCAGGGGCATGAGATAAAAGTTCACCACCGCGAGCGCCGCGATGGCGATGAGGGCAATGGCGAGAAGAGGCCGGCCGAATCGCCAGACCGTCGCGCCCGACGAGGCCATCACGATGAGCTCGCTGTCACTGTTGAGGCGATTGAGCACGTGGATGACGGCGATCAGCAGGGCCACCGGCGCGATGCTGGCAGTGAGGTTGGGCAGGGCGAGAAACGTAATTTTCAGGAACGTCCAGGCATTCTGGCCGTGGGACGTGAGAACGTTGAGCTGTTTGAGGGCCGTCGCAATCCAGATCACGCCGGTGAGCGGCAGGAGAATGAGCAGAACCGCCCCGCCGGTCTGACGAAAGACATATCGGCCGAACAGATCCATGGCCCACGATCCCCTCGTGCCGCTAGGGTGCGAGCCGGACGCACCGCCCAGGCCCGCGGCGGCGCATCCCCCGCAAGGCAAGTGTCGCCAGAGGCCGTGACACAGGAGTTTGACCGAATATGGGCTGTCGGGGCTGGCGCGGCGGCGGGCAGGGCGATCACCGCCGCATGTTGCGCCGATGCAACAACGGGGACGAGCCATGAGGCGAGATGACGAGACGGCAGTGCCCGCATCAGATGAGGTGAGAGACACGATCATGAGTGAGCGCGTAAAGATCGGCTTCGATGGCATCGAGGCGCCGACAGCCGGCGTTCTGGTGGTTCCGGTGGCGCGCGGCGCCGCCCTGCCGGAGCTTGCCGCCCGCCTCGACGCCAAGAGCGCAAAGCATCTCTCGCGGGCCATGAAGGCGGGCGATTTCCATGGCCGCTCGGAGACCGCCCTCGATATTCTCGTGCCCCCGAAGCTCGGCCTCGAGCGCGTGCTGTTGGTCGGCATGGGCGATGCGGCTCGCTATCAGGATGCCGACTGGGTTGCGCTCGGCGGGCGCATCGCCGCGGCTCTCGAGGCGCGCAAGATCAAGCGCGCCCAGCTTGCCATCGAGGCCCGCGGCAAGAGCCGCAAGGCGCAGCGCGACGCGGCCGGCCACGCCGCCGCCATCGCCCTCGGCGCCATTCTGCGCGCCTATCGGTTCCGAAAATATCGCTCCAAGGCCAAGGCCCGCCGCAAGGAGGACGGGCTCAGGGAGCTCACCATTCTGTGCCATGAGCCCTCTGCGGCCGAGCGGGCGTTCGAGGGCCGGCATGCTCTCGCGCAGGGGGTCATGCTCGCCCGCGACCTCGTCAACGAGCCGGCCAATCGTCTCGGTCCCGTCGAGTTCGCGGCCGAGGCGCAGCGGCTGGAGAAGCTGGGCGTTGGCGTGGAGGTCCTCGATGAGCACGCCATGCGCGAGCTCAAGATGGACGCGCTTCTCGCCGTCGCCCAGGGGAGCGAGCGCCCGCCGCGCCTGGTGGTCATGCGCTGGCTGGGCGCCAAGTCCAAGCGCGCCAAGCCCCTCGTGGTTGTCGGCAAGGGCGTGTGCTTCGATACCGGCGGGATCTCACTCAAGCCCGCCAAGGGCATGGAGGACATGAAGGGCGACATGGGCGGCGCCGCGGCGGTCACGGGTCTCATGCACACTCTTGCTGCGCGCAAGGCCCGGGCGAACGTGGTCGGCGTCATCGGCCTGGTCGAGAACATGCCCGGCGCTGCGGCCCAGCGCCCCGGCGACATCGTCACCGCCATGTCCGGCACCACCATCGAGGTGCTCAACACCGACGCCGAAGGCCGCCTGGTGCTCGCCGATGCGCTCTGGTACGCCAAGGACCGCTTCAAGCCCAAGGCCATGATCGACCTCGCGACCCTGACGGGCGCCATTCTCGTCGCCCTCGGTCAGGAGCATGCGGGGCTCTTCTCCAACAATGACCGGCTCGCACGCCAGATCGCGGCGGCAGGCGAGGGAACCGGCGAGAAGGTCTGGCGCATGCCCATGGGCAAGGCCTATGACAAGATGATCGAGTCCAAGGTGGCCGACATCAAGAATATCGGCGGGCGCTGGGCGGGCGCCATCACGGCGGCGCAGTTTCTCGCCCGCTTCGTCGATGACGTGCCCTGGGCGCATCTCGACATTGCCGGCACCGCCATGGCCTCGCCCAAATCCGATATCAATGCGAGCTGGGCCTCGGGCTATGGCGTGCGGCTGCTCGACACGCTGGTGGCGAAGCATTACGAATCCTGATCCCCTAGGGGCAAGGCGCAGGGGCGCCTTTCGGGTGCGAGCGGAGGCAAGCGGCGCGCCATGGCGCGCCACGCGAATTGCGTTGCGGCCCGCAACCCTTCCTGGGCTCGCCGGAGACAATTTTCCATAATGTATCTTATGCGAAAGCCCTGTGGCAGAGCTATAACGGCGTTGCTTCAATGACTTGTGTGGGTCGGAAGGTCGGTTCGAGCGACTGGAGGTCGATTTGAGCGACAATGACAAGAATGACAGGGACGCCGCGCGCCGCCGCGCGGCGCTCGCGCATATGAGCGAGCTGCTCGACATCATGGCCCGGCTGCGCGATCCCCGATCCGGATGCCCCTGGGATCTCGCCCAATCCTTCGAGACCATCGCCCCCTACACCATCGAGGAAGCCTACGAGGTCGCCGACGCGATTGCCCGCGGCGCCATGGACGAGCTTGCCGGCGAGCTCGGCGATCTCCTCTTCCAGGTGGTCTATCACGCGCAAATGGCGCGCGAGGCCGGCCTGTTCGATTTCGCGACCGTCGCCGAGGGGATTTGCCGCAAGATGGTCCGGCGGCACCCGCATGTGTTCGGTGATCTCGAGATCGCCGAGCCGGGGGGCCTCGAAGGGCTCTGGGAGCGGATCAAGAGCGAGGAGCGGGCCGAGGCATCGGCCGAGC
>JALUTE010000345.1 GCA_027058255.1 Methyloligella sp.
GGCGGGCACTGCCGGCCCGCGCCCATGAGGCCGGCGGTGCCCGCCCGCGCGCCCGCCACCGCGGTGAACTGATCCTCCGGCGCCGTGCCCCTGTAGGCCTGGCCGATCTCGAACAACGCCGGGTCGGCGATCCCCCGGTCGCGATTGCGCGCAAGGGCCGAGGCGAGGCCCGGCAGCAGGCTCGGGCGCATGTGCGAGAGCTGGGCCGCGATGGGGTTGGCGAGCGCCAGATCGTCGGTGCCGCCGCCGAACAGCCCAGCCTCCTCCCGGGAGATGAAGGACCAGGTCACCGCCTCCACGAGGCCGCGCCCCGCCGCCACGCGCCTCGCCCGGGCCACGCGCTTCTGCCCCTCGGTCAGAACGGGCCGCGCAACGCCGGAGGCGCGCGGCATGGGCGTTGCGGGCACGCGGTCGATGCCGGCGATGCGGATCACCTCCTCGACGAGGTCGGCGGGCCCGTGCACGTCCGGCCGCCAGCTCGGCACGGTCACGTCGAGCGCCGCGCCCTTGCCGGAAAGCGCGAAGCCGAGCGCCTTGAGCGTGCCCTTGATCTCGCCCGCCTTGAGGGAGAGCCCGGTGAGCCGCTCCACCTCCTTGAGCGGAAAGCGGATGGTGCGCGCCTCGCCGGGAACCTCGCCCGCAATGCGGATGCGGCTCGCCGTGCCGCCGCACATGTCCAGGACCATCGCCGTGGCGAGATCGAGCCCCGGCAGCGCGAAGGCCGGGTCCACGCCGCGCTCGAAGCGGTAGCGCGCATCCGACTGGATGCCCGTGCGCCGGCCGGTCATGGCGATGCGGATGGGATCGAACAGGGCGCTTTCGATGAAGACGTTCCGCGTCTCCTCGGTGCAGCCGGTGCTCTCGCCGCCGATGATGCCGCCAAGGCCGAGCGGTCCGCTCTCATCGGCGATCACCACCATCTCGCCATCCACCTCATAGGTCTCGCCGTCGAGGGCGAGGAAGCGCTCGCCCTTGCGGCCCATGCGCGCCGAGATGCCGCCCTGGAGCTTGTCGGCGTCATAGACATGGAGCGGGCGGCCGCGGTCATAGGCGATGTAGTTGGTGATATCCACCAGGGCGTTGATGGGCCGGAGCCCAATGGCCCTGAGGCGCTTCTGCATCCAGTCCGGCGCCGGACCGTTCTCGACGTCCCGGACCAGGCGGCCGGCGAAGAGGGGGCAGGCATTGCGCTTGGCCCTGGGGAAGGCGAGGGTGATGGCGATGGGGCAGTCGAACCGGCCCTTGCCCTTGAGCGCGGCCGGCGCGCCATGCACGAGGCCCTGGGGGCGCAGCGCGCCGAGGCCGGCGGCTGCGAGGTCGCGGGCGATGCCGCGCACGCCCAGGCAGTCCGGCCGGTTGGGGGTGATGGCGATCTCGATCACCGGATCGTCGAGGCCGATGGCGGCGGCGAAGGGCTCGCCCACATGCCTGGCGAGGCGCTTGGGCAGCTCGATGATGCCGGTGTGCTCGTCCGAGAGCTCGAGCTCGCGCTCCGAGCACAGCATGCCGGACGATTCGACCCCGCGAATGGTCGCCTTGGCGAGCGTCTTGCCAAGGCCGGGAATCCAGCTCCCCTCGGGCGCGAAGACGCCGATGAGGCCCTTGCGCGCATTGGGCGCGCCACACACCACCTGCACCTTGCCCCGGCCGGTGTCCACGGTGCACAGCTTCAGCTTGTCGGCATCCGGGTGGGGCCTTGCCTCGATCACGCGGGCAATGACGAAGGGCGCGAGCCGGTCGGCCGGATTCTCGATGCCTTCGACCTCGAGCCCGATCAGGGTGAGCTTGGCGGCGATTTCGTCGAGCTCGGCCTCGGTCTCAAGATGGTCTCGAAGCCAGGACAGGGTGAATTTCATCGGCTTGCCCGCAATGTTGTGAGACTGGGTTACGAATGCTCCGCCTGCTCGCCATGGCGCTTCTCGGCGATTCGCACCTTGCCCCAGATCCAGGCGAAGGAGATGACGATCTTGATCAGCGTCAGGGCATAGAACATGCGGAAGACGAAACAATAGAGCACGAACCACGGCAGCGCGCGGTTCATGGTGAGGTGGGTGAGATGGATGTCGAAATGCTCCATCACGTCGAACAGCGCGCCGCGCATCACCATGTCGAAGGCGAAGACGAGCATGGCGAAGAGATGGCTCTTGCCTTCGGAGAACAGGGTGAGGTCGGCGCTCGCCTGGAGGGCGAGCAGGCTCGCCACGAACAGCACGTAGAACGCGGCGCTCGAGAGCGCCATGAAACGGTAGTAGCCGAGCACCTTGCCCAGGGCGTGGACCGAGAAGCCGTATTCCACCCATTGCTCGATGTCGCTGTGCTTGCGGTCGTGGAAGAAGAGCACGAAGACGGCCGCCCCCGCGAGCGCCAGGGCGACGGCGATGGCGAACCAGATGGCGGTGTCGATTTGGCCGAGGCCGGACATGGGACCTGCGAGGTTCAGCGATCAACTCTACCAGACATGCGGCGCGCAGCCACTGGGCAATCATGCTCTGCCGGTGCAGACAGCGACCGCAACACCCAGCACTGCATTGACGCCCATCGCGCGCCTGCCCCGGCCACCGGGAGAGGCGGCAACGGCACGCGCCCCGGGCGCTAGGACGAAAGCCCGCGCGCCAGGCTCGGCACGTCGAGGGGCGGAAAGCCGTAATGGGCGAGCCAGCGCAGATCGGCGGCGAAAAAGGCGCGCAGATCCGCCATGCCATATTTCAGCATGGCCAGCCGGTCGATGCCGACCCCGAAGGCGAAGCCCTGATGGACCTCGGGGTCGTAACCGACATTCCTCAGCACATTCGGGTGGACCATGCCGCAGCCGAGAATCTCCATCCAGTCGTCGCCCTCGCCGATGCGCAAGGCATCGCCCACCTTGCTGTAGCCGATGTCCACCTCCATGGAGGGCTCGGTGAAGGGGAAATGCGAGGCCCGAAAGCGCATCTTCACCGTGTCCACCTCGAAGAACGCCTTGGCGAAGGCCTCCAGGCACCATTTGAGATGGCCCATATGGGTCTCGGTGTCGATCACCAGCCCCTCGACCTGGTGGAACATGGGCGTGTGGGTCTGGTCCGAATCGCAGCGATAGACACGGCCCGGCGCGATGATGCGGATGGGCGGCTCGCTGCTCTCCATGGTGCGGATCTGCACCGGCGAGGTGTGGGTGCGCAAGACCAGCCGGGCGCCGTCCCTGCCATCGCGGGCGTTGAAATAGAAGGTGTCGTGCTCCTGGCGTGCCGGGTGCTCGGGCGGGATGTTGAGCTTGGTGAAATTGTTCTCGTCCGTCTCGATGTCCGGGCCCTCGGCGATGGAAAAGCCCATGTCGGCGAAGATCTCGGTGATCTCCTCCATCACCTGCGAGACGGGATGCACGCGCCCCTCGGCCAGCGGCCCGGGCCGGACGGGCAGGGTGATGTCGGCGCGCTCGCGCGCGAGCCGGGCCTCGAGCGCCGCCGATGCGAGGGCCGCCTTGCGGGCCTCGAGGGCGGCGTTGATGCGGGCCTTGAGCCCGTTCACGGCCTGGCCGAACGCCTTGCGCTCCTCAGGCGGCACCTCGGAGATGCTGCGCATGAGTGCCGAGACGCGCCCCTTCTTGCCGAGGGCCGCCACACGCACCGCATCGAGGGCGGCGAGATCCGCTGCGCGCTCGATCTCGGCCAGGATGTCCGCTTCGAGCGTGCCGAGATCCGGCGGGACCGCGCTCGTCGGCGCCTTCACCCCTGCTTTCGACTTTGGCTTAGCCTTCGCCATGGCGGCTCTCATCCCTCTCGTGGGAGGCCATTCCCGCGCGGGAGGCCGCCGTCACCGGCGGTCACCGACAACGGGCCGGCACTGCCCCTGCCGCTCCCGCGCGCTCAGGAGACGCCGGCAGCAGCCCGCGCCTCATCCACGAGCGCCTTGAAGGCATCAGGCTCGCGCACGGCGAGATCGGCCAGCATCTTGCGGTCCACCGCGATGCCGGCCTTGTTCAGCCCGTCGATGAAGCGGCCATAGGTGAGGCCGTGCTCGCGCGCTGCCGCATTGATGCGCTGAATCCACAGGGCGCGGAAATTGCGCTTGCGCTGCTTGCGGTCGCGATAGGCATATTGGCCGGCCTTCTCCACCGCCTGATTGGCGATGCGGAAGGTGTTCTTGCGCCGGCCGTAATAGCCCTTGGCGCGGCGGATGATCTTCTTGTGGCGGGCGTGGGTGGTCACGCCCCTTTTCACACGTGACATGGGTGAGGACCTCGCTGGCGGTGTGCTCCCGTCGGTCGCGACGGGACGGGATGGGGATCAGGCGCCGCACGGCTGCCCGAGAAAGGCTCTCCGGTCAGCCATAGGGCAGGAACTTGCGAACGATCCGGGCATCCGGCTCGGACAGGATCGTCGTGCCCCGCGCATTGCGGATGAACTTCTTCGTGCGCTTGATCATGCCGTGACGCTTGCCGGCCTGCTGGGCGCGGACCTTGCCGCGGGCCGTGAGGCGAAAGCGCTTCTTCGCACCGCTCTTGGTCTTGAGCTTGGGCATTTCGCTTGTCTCTCCAATGATTATGAACGGGTCCGGCACGCGGGCTCGGGCGCACCGACAAGCATTGCGAGCCGCCACGGCATGCCCCGCCGGGCGGCTCCTGGAAGGGGCTTATAGGGTCCTGGACCGGAGAAGGCAACAGCCGCCGTGCCGCAGGAGACCAAACCATTCCATTGCGCGGCGAGATGGCGCCGGTCGCGCTCGCCTCGCTCGCCGATCGGCGGCGGATCGGCCCTTCAGTTGGCGCGCGGGGCGAGGACCATGACCATCTGCCGGCCCTCGAGCTTGGGCTCGAGCTCCACCTTGGCGAGCTCGTCGACCTCGGCCTTCACCCGTTGCAGGAGATTGTAGCCCAGGTCCTGATGCGCCATCTCCCGGCCGCGGAACCGCAGCGTCACCTTCACCTTGTCGCCCTGCTCGAAAAAGCGGCGCATGTTGCGCATCTTCACGTCGTAGTCGTGGCGGTCGATATTCGGCCGCATCTTGATTTCCTTGACGTCGACGGTCTTCTGCTTCTTGCGCGCCTCGGCCGCCTTTTTCTGGGCCTGATATTTGAATTTGCCGAGATCGAGGATCTTGCAGACGGGCGGGTCCGCGTTGGGCGATATCTCCACCAGATCGAGCCCCGCCTCGCGCGCGCGCTCGAGCGCCTCGTCGATGCCGACGACGCCCAGATTGGTTCCGCTTTCGTCTATGAGCTGAACTTCCCTGGCCCGGATCTGGTCATTGGCCTTCGGGCCCTCGCGCTGTGGCTCCCGCGCGAATCTCATCGGTCGGCGTGCGATCTGCCTGTCTCCCTATGTTTCCCTCTCGATGCACGAAAACGATCTTCCGCGCACCGCTGAAGCGCCGGCGCGCGCAAATCGCTTCGCACGGCGTAGAATTGGGGAGACGGTGGTCCAAGTCAAGACGTGAGGGCACTTTCGGGCGTGCCATGCACACGGGATTTCGCAGCCGTCCATCGCCGCTCCAGCCCCGCCCCGAGCAACTCGTCGTAGACCGCGAGCGTCTGGCGCTTCATCTGGTCGAGGGAGAAATGCCGGGCCACGTGTCGGCGGGCGCGCTCGCCCATGGCCCTGCGGGCGGGCGCCGGCATGGTGAGGGTCTCGATGAGCCGGTCGGCGAGCGCGACGGAATCACCCGGCGGCACCAGCCAGCCGGTGGCCTCGTCAGGGTTGGCGGCCGGTGGCGCAAGCACCGTCTCGGGCGGTGCGCCAATGTCGGTCGCGATCACCGGGCAGCCCATGGCCATGGCCTCCGTCGCCGCGCGCCCGAAGGCCTCGGGCTCGGTCGAGGCGACGACCGCCACATGGGCGGCGCAAAAGGCGGCCGGCATGTCCGCGCAATGGCCGACAATGCGCACGCGCCGCTTGAGGCCGGCCCGCGCGATCTGCGCCTCCAGATGGCGGGCATAGTCGGTGCGCCCCTGGGCGTCTCCCGCCAAGACCACCACCCAGGGGGGGAGCGCGTGCGTCTCGTGGCGGGCGAGCCGGCCTGCGGCCTCGATGACCACGCCCTGGCCCTTCCATCCGGTGAGCCGCGCCGCATGGAGCACGATGCGCACGTCCGCGCCGATGCCCCATGCCGTGCGCAGCGCGGCCACACGCTCCGGCGCAATCCGGCCCGGGTCGAAGGCGTCGAGATCGACCCCACGATAGATGACTCGAATGCGCGCCTCCGGCGTGCCATGCCGGGCGCGAATGAGATCGGCGGTGAAGCGGGAGTTGGCGATGACAAGGTCGCCCCGCGCCATGACCGAGTTATAGAGCCCCTTGACCGGGCTCGCCTGCCCGTAGGCGCCGTGATAGGTGGTGACGAACGGCCGGCCCGTGCGCCGGGCGGCGAGAAGGGCGCTCCAGGCGGGCGCGCGGCTGCGGGCATGCAGGAGCGCCACGTCCCGCGCCTCGACCAGCGCGGCAAGGCGCGCCACATTGCGCATCATGGTCACGGGGTTCTTGGAGGCCGCCGGCAGGCAGGCGAGCTCGGCGCCGCGGCGCAGGACGGCCTCGGCAAGGCGCCCCCCCTCGGTGGCGATCACGGCCCGGGCGCCCGCAGTGCGCAGGGCCTCGGCGATCTCGAGGGTGGCGAGCTCCGCCCCGCCGGTGTCGAGCCGGGGGATGATCTGGAGTATGGTCGGACCGGGCGGATCGCGGGCCGGATCCCTCGCCTTCGGCACGTCCTGTCGTGTCACGGATCCCCCGTTCGGCTGGCTGAGCAGGTGGCGAGCTTACAGCGATGCATGGCGCGGGCACAATGAGCGAGCGCGAGAGCACCCTGCGTTTCATCACGGTCGGCAAGGGCGCGGCCCGCCGGCGCATTGCCGTTCTGAGCCGTGCGCCGAGGGAGGCGGCGGGGATGGGGCCGCGGCCCGGGCTCGTCTGGCTTCAGGGTTTTCGCTCGGAGATGATGAGCACCAAGGCGGCGGCCCTCGATGCCTGGTGCGCGGGGCGCGGCCTGGCGCTCACCCGCTTCGACTATTCCGGCCATGGCCGCTCCGAGGGGTGTTTCGAGGAGGGCAGCATCGGCGCCTGGCTGGAAGAGACGCTGGCGGTGCTTGAGAAGGTCGCCCACGGGCCGCAAATCCTGATCGGCTCGAGCATGGGCGGCTGGCTGGCATTGCTGGTGCTGCGGGCGCTGGCGCGCGCCGAGCCCGGGCGCATTCGCGCCGCCGTGCTGATCGCGCCGGCCTGGGACATGACCGAGCGCCTGATGTGGGACCAGTTTCCGGACGACGTCCGCCGCGAGATCGAGGAGAAGGGCGTCTGGCTTCGGCCCTCGGCCTATGGCGACGGGCCCTATCCCATCACCCGGCGCCTGATCGAGGAGGGGCGGGCGCATCTCCTGGGCGATGCGCCGTTCGATCCGGCCTGTCCGGTGCGCATTCTCCAGGGCATGCAGGACCCGGACGTGCCCTGGCGCCACGCGCTGGCCCTGGTCGATCTTCTGGGCGGTCCCGTGGCCGACGTGCACCTCACCCTCGTCAAGGACGGCGAGCACCGCCTCTCGCGCCCGCAGGATCTCGCGCTCCTCTTCCGAACCATCGAAGGCGTGGTGGCGGGCGGAGCGTAGCGCGTCCGGCGCGGTCCGAGGACGGTCGCTTGCCCGTGGCGGGGCGCAGATCTTGCCTCCTCGCGCAATGTTGCATTTGATCGGCTCGACATGATGCGACTATGCTGTGTCTATCGTCTCGTGTCGGAATGGATCCATGACAGAACAGCTTGAGATCGCCATCGCCCGCTTGCGCCGCCTTAGCGCGGAGCAGCAGGAGGAGGTGGCGGCGTTGCTGATGGCACTGACCGGTGACGCGGCAGAGGCCTATCGTCTTTCGGGGGAAGAGCGAAAAGCCGTCGAGGTCGGTCTCGATCAGGCCAAGCGGGGCATGTTCGTTTCCGACGAGGAGATGACGGCGTTCTGGGGCCGCCACGAGAGATGAGATCCGCTCCTCGACGCGCCGCGCAGCGTGACCTCTCGGCCATATACGAGCATATTGCGGCAAACGATCCGGCGGCAGCGCGGCGCGTCGAGGAGCGGATTCGGGCCTCCATATCGCTTCTTGTCACCTGGCCGCGGATCGGCGTGCTGACGGACCTTGAGGAGGTCCGTCGTCTGCCCATCGTGCGTTATCCTTATGCCGTGTACTACCGCGTCCTCGCCGACAAGGAGGAGGTGCACGTTCTGCGCATCATTCACGCGGCGCGGATTCGCGACCTTGGAAAGCTTCCGCAGGACTGATGGGGCTGCAAGAGCGCCCGGCGCGACGCCATGGTCTCGCAGCGATTCCGCCTGTCCGGTGCGCATTCTCCAGGGCATGCAGGACCCGGACGTGCCCTGGCGCCACGCCCTCGCCCTGGTCGATCTTCTGGGCGGTCCCGAGGCCGACGTGCACCTCACCCTCGTCAAGGATGGCGAGCACCGCCTCTCGCGCCCGCAGGATCTCGCGCTCCTCTTCCGAACCGTCGAAGGCGTGGTGGCGGGCTGTCAATCGGCGTCCGACGGCCATCGTCCGCGCCAATAGTCGGGGCGTCGATGGAGATTGGCGACGGCGATGACAATGATCTCGTCGTTGTCGAGGGCGTAGATCAGCGCATAGGGAAAGCGATTGAGAAGATAGCGCCTGATTTGGGGACCGACGGCCTGCCAGGCGTGCGGCCATTCGCCGATCTGATCCAGCCCGTGCTGGACGGCATCGAGGAACCGGTCACCCAGCCCTGCGCCTTGCTGGTCGTAATGGGCGACAGCGGCGGCAAGCTCATCGGCCGCAGGGCGCAAGAAGCGCAACGTCACGCCGGGCGCTGTCTCAGATCGGCCAGGAGCGAGTGGGCGTCGACCGCCTCGCACCGGCCCGCCCGCCAATCCGCGAGGCGACGCTCGGCCTCCTCGACCCACGCCCGGTCGATGTCGGGCGTTGTCTGGCGCAGGCTCTGCAGGAGCGCCTCGACGAGGGCCGCCCGATCCGCGCGCGACAATTCCGCCGCTGCCTCGATCAAATCCTCGATCCGCTTGCTCACGATCCGTGTACCTGTTCGCCTCAGCGATTCCTTTCCAAGGGTACGGGGATCATCCGCCAAACGCAAACGGCCTCCGGCGCCGAGCCGATTGCCAGGAGAGATTGCCGGCGCCTCGCCCCGCCCCCCGAAGGACGTGTCGTCTCCGCGATCGTGCCCCTTGAACGCGGAGCGTCGCGCGCCTAGCCCAGCTTGCCCATGGCGACGGCCGTGTCGGCCATGCGGTTCGAGAAGCCCCATTCGTTGTCGTACCAGGAGAGCACGCGCACCAGCCGGCCATCGACGATCTGGGTTTGTGTCAGATCGAAGATGGAGGAGTGCGGATTGGTGTTGAAGTCGATGGAGACCAGCGGCTCCTTCACCACCGCCAGCACGCCCTTGAGCTCCTGCTCCGCCGCCCGCTCCATGGCCGCATTCAGCTCCTCGGCGGTGATCTCGCGCCCGGGAATGAAGGTGAGGTCGATCATGGAGACATTGGGGGTGGGCACGCGCACGGCGGTGCCGTCCAGCTTGCCGGCAAGCTCGGGCAGAACCAGGCCGACGGCGCGCGCGGCGCCCGTGCTGGTCGGAATGAGGGACGCCCCGGCCGAGCGGGCGCGGCGCGGGTCCTTGTGCGGCGCATCGAGAATGCGCTGGTCGGACGTGTAGGCATGCACGGTGGTCATGTAGCCCTGATCGATGCCGCACAGGTCCTGAACCACCTTGGCGACCGGCGCCAGGCAATTGGTGGTGCAGGAGGCGTTGGAGACCACCATGTGTTCGGGGGTGAGCTTGTCGTGATTGACCCCGTAGACCACGGTGAGGTCGGCGCCGGTGGAGGGGGCCGAGACCAGCACCCGCTTGGCGCCCGCCTCCACATGCGCCATGGCCTTGTCCTTGGCGGTGAAGATGCCGGTGCACTCCATGACCACGTCGATGTTCATGGCGCCCCAGGGGAGCGCCTTGGGATCGCGCTCGGCGAGCACGCGGATCGGGCCGGTTCCGACATCGAGCGTGTCGCCATCGAGCACCACCTCGCCCCGATAGGGTCCATGGGTGGAATCGTAGCGGAAGAGATGGGCGAGGGTGTCCGGCGGCGCGATATCGTTGATCGCCACCACCTCGATATCGCTGCGCCCGCTCTCGGC
>JALUTE010000346.1 GCA_027058255.1 Methyloligella sp.
GCTGGCGCAGGAGGACATCAAGAAGCTCATCGCCTATTCCTCCGTCGCGCATATGGGCTTCGTCACCATGGGGGTCTTCACCTTCACCATTCAGGGGGTGCAGGGCGGCATCTTCCAGATGCTCTCCCACGGCATCGTCTCCGCCGCCCTCTTCCTGTGCGTCGGCGTGATCTACGAGCGGATGCACACCCGCGAGATCAAGGCCTATGGCGGGCTCGTGCACCGCATGCCGATCTATGCCGCCTTCTTCATGGTGTTCACGCTCGCCAATGTGGGCCTGCCCGGCACCAGCGGCTTCATCGGCGAGTTCCTGACCCTGCTCGGCGCCTTCCGGGTCAGCACCTGGGTCGCCTTTCTCGCCACCACCGGCGTGATCCTGTCCGCCGCCTATGCGCTCTGGCTCTATCGGCGGGTCATTTTCGGCAAGCTCGAGAAGGCGAGCCTCAAATCCATCCTCGATCTCGGGCCGCGCGAGGTGGCCTTCATGGTGCCGCTGGTGCTGCTCACCATTTTCTTCGGATTCTACCCGGCGCCGATTCTCGACATCACCGCCGTCTCGGTGGAGAAGCTGGTGACGGACTATCGGGCCGCCCTGGCGCAGGCGGGCGGGGCGCATGTCGCCGCCTTGCCGCTGCTCGCCCCATGACCCGAACGCAACGCATGAGACAATCGCTGCTGAAACCGATCAAACGCATCTCCCGAGGTCGTCCATGAACCCCATGCTTGCAACCGCACCGCCCATCGCGCTTCTCGCGCCCGAGATCCTGCTCGCGGTCGGCGGCATGGTCGTGCTGCTCATCGGTGTGTTCCGCGGCGAAGGTTCCGGCCGTGCCATGGGCTGGCTGGCCTTTCTCATCCTGCTCGCCGCCGGCGCGCTCGTTCTGTGGAACGGCGGCATGGCCGATGCCGGCGAGCCTGCCACCCTGTTTGGCGGCGACTTCATATCCGACCCTTTCACCCGGTTCATGAAGACGCTCGCCCTGGTCGGCGCGGCGGTTGCGCTTCTCATGGCCTTCGACTTCGACGCCGATGCACGACTCCAGACCTTCGAGTTCCCTGTCCTCATCATCTACGCCACGCTAGGCATGCTGGTCATGATCTCGGCGGGCGGGCTGATCGCGCTCTATGTGGGCCTCGAGCTCCAGAGCCTCTCGCTCTATGTGGTCGCCGCCATCCGCCGCTCCTCGGTGCGCTCCAGCGAGGCGGGACTCAAATATTTCGTCCTGGGCGCCCTGTCCTCCGGCATGCTGCTCTATGGCTGCTCCCTCATTTACGGCTTCACCGGCACGACGTCCTTCACCGGCATTGCCAGCGCCGTGCAGGCCTCCGGCGGCGCCGGGCATGTGGATGTCGGCATCCTGTTCGGCCTCGTCTTCCTGCTCGCCGGGCTCGCCTTCAAGATCTCGGCGGTGCCGTTCCACATGTGGACGCCCGACGTCTATGAAGGCGCGCCGACACCCGTCACCGCCTTCTTCGCCGCCGCGCCCAAGATGGCAGCCATGGCGCTCCTGCTGCGCGTCACGCTCGATGCCTTCGCCGGCATTGCGAGCCAGTGGCAGCAGATCGTCGTCTTCCTCTCCATCGCCTCCATGCTGCTCGGCGCCTTCGCGGCGATCGGCCAGACCAACATCAAGCGGCTGATGGCCTATAGCTCCATCGGCCATATGGGCTATGCGCTGGTGGGCCTCGCCGCGGGCAGCAGCGATGGCACTCACGCGGTTCTCGTCTATCTCGCCATCTATCTGGTCATGACGCTGGGCACCTTCGCCTGCATCCTGTCCATGCGCCGCAGCGAGGGCATGGTCGAGGACATCTCCGAGCTCGCCGGCCTTTCGCGCACGGCGCCGACCATGGCGTTCTTCCTTGGCGTGCTGCTTTTCTCGCTCGCGGGCATCCCGCCGCTCGCGGGCTTTTTCGCCAAGTTCTACGTGTTCCTCACCGCCATCCAGGCTGGGCTTTACCCTCTTGCCATCATTGGCGTGCTCGCCAGCGTGGTCGGCGCCTACTATTATCTGCGCATCGTCAAGATCATGTATTTCGACGAGCCGGCCGAGGCCTTCGAGGCCATGCCCGCGCGCCTGCGTGTGGTGCTGGTCGTCTCCGGCCTCGCCGTCATTCTCTATGCCGCCTGGCCGACCCCGCTTCTGAAACCCGCGGCGGTCGCAGCCAGCACGCTGTTCTGAGCCGCACATGTCCGACAAGAGACGGGGTCCCCTGCTGCCGCCTGGCTATCGCCTCGCCGTGCTCGAGCGGGTGGAGTCCACCAATTCCGAAGCGTTGCGCCGGGCGGTCTCGGGCGATCGCGGCCGGCTGTGGATCCTCGCCGAGCAGCAGACCGCCGGGCGCGGCCGGTCGGGGCGAAAATGGGTCTCCGCCCCCGGCAATCTCGCGGCAAGCCTGCTTCTGCGCCTCACCTGCCCGCTGGAGACGGCGCTCCAGCTCTCCCTCCTTGCCGGGGTCGCAGCGGCCGAGGCGCTCGAGCGCATCGCCCGCGAGCACCATGTCGCCCTCGATCTCGCGCTCAAATGGCCGAACGACCTGATGGTGGGCGGACCGGGCGGCGCCAAGCTCGCCGGCATCCTTCTGGAGAGCGCCGTGGATGGCCGGCCGGAAGGTTTCCCCCTCGCCATCGGCATCGGCATCAATATCGCCTCGGCCCCGTCCTCTCTCGGCCGCGGCGCCACCAGCCTCGCCCAGCATGGGATCGACACGACGCCCGTTCCCGTTCTCAACGCCCTCGCCGAGAGCATGTCCGGCTGGCTTGCGAGCTGGAACGAGGGGCGGGGCTTTGCGCTGGTGCGCAAGGCCTTTCTGGCGCGCGCCGGAGCGGTGGGCAGCGCCATCCGCGTGCGCATGGGTGAGAGCAATATCGAGGGGCGCTTTCTCGGCGTCGATGAGGGCGGCGCCCTCCTCATCGAGGACGCGCAAGGCCGGGCGCGGCGCATTCTCGTCGGCGACGTTCTGCTTGCGCCGGCCGGCGAGGCGGGCGAGGGCGAGGACCAGGGCGGCGAGGGCGAGCCGGGGGCGGAGCGTTAGCCATGGCGCAAGGCGGACAGCGCGCCGGCGGTCAGGGTCAGGAGCGGGACGATGAGCTCGTCTTTCTGCCCCTTGGCGGCGTTGGCGAGATCGGGATGAACCTCTACCTCTACGGCTTCGGCCCGCCGGCGCGTCGGCAATGGCTGATGGTGGACCTTGGCATCACCTTCGCCGGACCGGACGAGCCGGGCGTCGAGATTGTCTATCCCGACATCCGCTTCATCGAGGAAGAGCGGGCAAACCTGCTCGGCATCGTCCTCACC
>JALUTE010000347.1 GCA_027058255.1 Methyloligella sp.
TCCGGCGTCTCGGTGGTGAACATGTTCTCGCCGAACTTCTCCCAATGGCCGGACTTCTCCCAGAGCGTGCGCTCCATCATGTCGGGCGAGTTGACCTCGAGATAGCCCCAGGCCTGCTGGCGCCGGCGCATATAGGCGATGAGGGCCTGGAAGAGCGTCCAGCCCTTGGCGTGCCAGAAGACCGCCCCCGGCGCCTCCTCCTGGAAGTGATAGAGGTCCATCTCGCGGCCCAGCCGGCGGTGGTCGCGCTTCTCGGCCTCGGCCAGCATGTGCAGATGCGCGTCTAGCGCCTCCTTGCTCGCCCAGGCGGTGCCATAGATGCGCTGGAGCATGGGGCGCGTGGAATCGCCCCGCCAATAGGCCCCGGCGATGGAGAGCAGCTTGAAGGCGGTGCCGACCTTGGCGGTGGAGGGCATGTGCGGGCCGCGGCAGAGGTCCAGCCACTCGCCCTGGCGGTAGATGCGCACCTCCTCGCCCTCGGGAATGGCGTCGATCAGCTCCACCTTGTAGTGCTCGCCCTTCTCCGCGAAGTAGCGCTTGGCCTCCTCGCGCGACCACACCTCCTTGGTGAAGGGGGCGCCCCGCTTGATGATGCGCCGCATCTCCGCCTCGATCTTGGGCAGGTCCTCCGGGTGGAAGGGCTCGCCCCGGTCGAAATCGTAATAGAAGCCGTTCTCGATGACGGGGCCGATGGTGACCTGGGTGCCGGGCCAGAGCCTTTGCACTGCTTCCGCCATTACATGCGCCGCATCATGGCGGATGAGCTCGAGGGCCTCCTCGTCCTCGCGGGTGATGATCCGCACCTCGCCATCGCGCATGATGGGCTCGGCGAGATCCTGCAACACGCCGTCGAGGGAGACGGCAACCGCCTTCTTTGCCAGCGATTTCGAGATCGCCGCGGCGATGTCGCGCCCGGTGACGCCGGCCGCGAAGCTGCGGCGCGAGCCGTCGGGAAAACGGATGGTGATCTGTGACGCACCAGCCTTCTTTCGGGCGGCCTTCCGGGCCGAGGGCTTGGCGGCGGACGTCGCGGCTCTGGCTGGCATGTCGGCTCCTCTCACTCGCTGCAGACCACGCAGGTAAGATGGGATGTGCGGGCGTGACCGCTTCGCAGGGAAGGCGGGGCGGCGGGGCGGGGCCGCGCCGGGCGCCCTGGACGACCGTGACAGACCCGGCCTAACGCTTTCTTGCCGACCGGGCCACGGATGCGCTTTCTACCCCGCCGGGGCGCCGGGGCGCAATGCGGCACGCGCGCGGCCCCGAGGCTCGAGGAGCACCTGCAGGGCCCCGAGATCCTCGCCCCGCCACGGGCTGCGGGACGGATGGCGGAACGGGATCGGGCAAACGCGCCCGAGCGACGGCTCATCGCGGACCGCCAGCGCGCGCTCGTCACCGGAGCGTTGCGAAAGCGCTGCCAGCTCCGCCTGGCGGGCGGCATGCCTGGTGCGGGCCACATCGCGATCGAGTGCCACGAACTGTTGCCGAGGTTGTTTCCTTCGTCCTCGTTCGCGGCTAGTTTGGCCCGGCGAGCGAGGCAAGCGAATTGCGGGAGACCGACGAGGCCATGAGCACCCTGATCACCGGCATGATCGTCCTGTACGGCATGCATCTGGTTCCCTACACACCGCTGAAGGCAGGTCTGAACCGGGCGCTCGGCGAGAAGGGGTACAGGATCGGCTTCGCCCTCGTCTCGCTGGCCGGCCTTGTCATCATGGTGAAGGGCTTCGGACTGACCCGCCAGGGACCGGATGCGGCGCGCATCGTCTACGATTCACCGGCCTGGGCATTCGAGGCGACAAGAGCCCTGGTTCTGCTGGGGTTCATTTCCCTGACCGCTTCGTTTTTCAAGGGTCGGCTCAAATTGTGGCTGAAAAATCCGATGTCGATCGGCATCGCCCTGTGGGCCAGCGGCCACCTGATTTCGAACGGCGCACTCGGTGAGGTGCTGTTCTTTGGCGGCTTCCTGGCGCTGGGGCTGCTCGACATCATCGTGTCGACGATGCGCGGCGACAGGCCCACCTTCGCCCCGACCCTCCGGCACGACATCATCGCACCGGTGCTCGGCACCGTTCTGTTCGGGCTGGTGGTGTGGCTGCATCCGATGCTGTTCGGAGCGAGCGTGCTCTGATGGTGGTGCCGGCGATCGCCGTGGCATCGTTTGCCGCCGCTCGTCTCGCCCCGGCCGCGAAACAGGAACACGCCGAGCCACAGGAAGGCCGGGCACGTTTGATACTGAGACCGCCGCCGGCGCCCGTTCGGCATGCCATGGAGCGTCTGGCGCGAGATGCCGGGAGCGTGCCGCTCACCCATGCCGAGCCCCACTGGACGGTCGCGCTCGCCCGACGGCCGGCAGTACCATTTCGCGCAGGAGCAGGCCCGGATGGCTCGAGCAGTGCTCGGGGCGCCGCATGGTCTGAGGTTCCATCAGCGCGAATCCTTATGATCGCCCTGCACGGCGACCCCCCGCTCAAGCAAGCGCTTGAGCGCCCGGCGCAGAACAAGACCGGAGCGTCTGCGCACGTCCAAGGTGAGACTGGACGGAACGCAGGCGCGCCCGACGCCTTGGCGGCCCTTTGCGGCGCCACGTGTGGGCCTGTCGGAGCATCGCGACCTCGCCAGAGGGGGCACGAAATTCCCGCCCCTCATTGGCACTAGGCCCCCGCCGGACGCGGTGCTCTTCACCGTAACCCCTTGAAATCATTGGCGACCCCGGCAGGACTCGAACCTGCGACCCTCAGATTAGGAATCTGATGCTCTATCCGGCTGAGCTACGGGGCCAAGAGGTGTAATCCCCTCTATATAAATGATTTTTCCAGACCGCCGTATTGATCATGCTTCACCCCAGATGAGCGTAGGGTGAATATGGGGTGACTCAAGGCATGCGTCAGAAGTGGCCTGGCGACTTGCGCCATCCCACGTAAATCAGATAGCAGGCGATGAGGATGAGCACAACCGGGGGCAAACGATGGGCGAAGGGCCGAGGGTCATCAAGGGCAATGTAGCCGCGGCTGAGTACTGCGGCATCAACAAAAGCACGCTGCAAACGCTGAAGCGCGTCGGCGACTTTCCGAAAGGCGTCCGACTCAATAATCGTGACAGGGGCTATGACAAGTCCGAGGTCGTGTCCCTGGACGTGGTGTAAATTTGGTTCTCCGGCTCTGGGTTGAGCCGGTTCACATGGATGCGATCTGGGCCGCATCCAGGGCACTATCGTCGCAGACCTTGGCGACGGTTTCCAGCGTCATGTAGCGCCGGGTGACGGCCCACTCGTCGTTCTGCTCGAGAAGGAGCGCGCC
>JALUTE010000348.1:0-4059 GCA_027058255.1 Methyloligella sp.
GGTTACGCCGTGCCCTATTTGAGCGTGTTCGCGGGCATCATGGCGCCGAGACGCGCCGCCTCGCCCGCGAACACGCTCAAATAGGGCACGGCGTAACCGGTGCCGATCACCGTCAGGCCCGTCACGCGGGGCCCTATCGCTCGGTGCTCGTGGGCGAGGATGCGCTCCCGCTCGAGGATGCCTGCGTGGACCGGCTTCTCGTGGTCCATCATCTGGAGATGTGCGAGGCCGTCCGCCCGACCTTGCGCGAGCTCTGGCGGGTGCTGCGGCCCGAGGGGCGAATGCTGATGGTGGTGCCCAACCGGCGAGGCCTTTGGGCGCGCCGCGACACGACGCCCTTCGGCCATGGCCAGCCCTATAGCAGAGGCCAGCTCGAAGGGCTTCTCGAAGCGGCGTTGTTCCGGCCGCTCGACTGGCAGGCGGCCCTTTTCATGCCGCCGCTCGGATGGCCGGTGATGCGGCGCTCGGCCATGGCCTTCGAGCGGCTGGGCTCGGGCCTGTGGCCGGCCTTCTCCGGCGTTCTCGTAGTCGAGGCGAGCAAGGAGGTCGTGGCGCCCATCGCCGCCCGCGAGGCCCGCATGGCCGAGGCGCCGATCGCCGCCGCCCCCGCGGCCCCCGCAACCCTCGCCAGCAGGTGCGACGGCGCGCCCTATGCCGGCGTCAATCCGCCAGTGCCTCGGGCCGGGCCGGATGGCGCGAGAGAAGGAACACGGCCTGCTCGCCCACGAGATTCTGCAAGAAAAGCGGCAGGTGGAAGCCGAGCCGCCGGCCGCCGCCATTGAGCGCCACCGCCTTCTCCACGCGAGCGCCGACCAGGTCGCACAGCGCGGTGAAGTCCTTGATGGTGCACAGGTGAATGTTCGCCGTCTCGTACCAGGGCTCCGGCAGATTGCCCGTCACCGGCATGCGCCCGCGCGTCACATACTGCCAGCGCACCTGCCAATGGCCGAAATTGGGGAAGGAGACGATGGCCCGCCGGCCAATGCGCAAGAGCTGCTGGAGCACGTGCTTGGGCCGGCGCGTCGCCTGGATGGTCTGGCTGAGAATGGCATAGTCGAAGGCGTTGTCGGGATAGTCCTCGAGATCGGTGTCGGCATCGCCCTGGATCACCGAGAGGCCCTTGGCCACGCAGCGATTGACCCCCTCGCGGGAGATCTCCACGCCGCGCCCGCGCACGCCCCGCGTCTCGATCAGGAGCTTGAGCAGCGCGCCATCGCCGCAACCGACATCGAGAACGCGGGCGCCCGGCGCCACCATCTCCGCAATCAGCAGGTGATCGGTGCGCGCGCTCAAAGGCGAGTGGAAGGCCGCCTCGCGCGGGCTGCCTTCGGCCTCGGTACCGGCTCCGGTTTCGGGGCGCTCTGCCCGCGATGGGTTGCTTCTCTTCAGCATCACGCTCGCACGGCCCTCGTCTGCCCATGTGAGGTCCGCGCCTCTTCTCGCGCCCCCTCTCGCCTCCCTTGCCGCGTCAGGCCGCGCCGCTCGGCGGCCGCGCCGAGGAAGCCGCGCACCGTGGCGAACAGCTCCGGTTCGTCCAGCAGGAAGGCGTCATGGCCCTTGTCGCTCTCGATCTCGACAAAGCTCACATTCGCTGCCACCGCGTTGAGCGCCTTGACGATCTCCCGGCTCTCGCGGGTCGGATACAGCCAGTCCGAGGTGAAGGAGACGACGCAAAAGCGCGTCTCGGTGCCGCGAAAGGCATTGGCGAGAATCTGTCCATGATCGGCGGGCAGGTCGAAATAGTCCATGGCCCGCGTGATGTAGAGATAGGAATTGGCATCGAACCGGTCGACGAAGCCATAGCCCTGATAGCGCAGATAGCTCTCCACCTGGAAGTCGGCGTCGAAGCCGAAGGTGACGCTGTCGCGGTTCTGGAGATTGCGGCCGAACTTGCGGTGCAGCGCCTCGTCGGAGAGATAGGTGATGTGCGCGGCCATGCGCGCCACCGCCAGGCCCTTGCGCGGCACGACGCCCTCCTCCAGATAGCGCCCGCCGCGCCAGTCCGGGTCGGCCATCACCGCCTGGCGGCCGACCTCGTGAAAGGCGATGTTCTGCGAGGAATGGCGCGCCGTCGTGGCGATGGGCACGGCGGCAAAGACGCGCTCCTTGTAGGAGGCGGCCCATTCCAGAACCTGCATGCCCCCCATGGACCCGCCGATGACGCAGAAGAGCTGGTCGATGCCGAGATGGTCGATGAGCCGGATCTGGGCGCGCACCATGTCGGCAATGGTGATGACGGGAAAATCCAGGCCATAGGGGCGGCCCGTGGCCGGGTTCTCGGAACCCGGACCCGTCGAGCCCATGCAGCCGCCGATCACATTGGCGCAGATGACGAAGAAGCGGTCCGTGTCCACCGGCTTGCCGGGGCCGACCATGGTGGACCACCAGCCGGGCTTGCCGGTGACGGGATGGGTGTTGGCCACGTGCTGGTCGCCGGTGAGCGCATGGCAGACGAGGATGGCGTTGGACTTGTCCGCATTGAGCGCGCCATAGGTGTTGTAGGCGATCTCGAAAGGCGCAAGGTGCCCGCCACCGTCGAGCGGCAGGGGCGCATCCTCGCCGAAGCGCGCGATCCGGCTCGCGCAGTCCTCATCGCCGACCGGGGCGCTTTCATCGCGGGCGCGGCTCTCGTCTTTCTTGAAGTCGTCCATGCTCGTGTTCACTTGGCGTTCCGCCGATGCGCCAGCTAGGCGCGGGCGGCATGGCAATGTCAATATGTTCCTCGATTCTTTTCTTTGATTCCGCGCGGCCGCCCGCCTATCAAGGCGACGCGCATTCTGGCGCGCGCAAGCCGCAGCAGAAGAGACAGACCCCATGCCGGCGCCGACACCGCAACCCGGAATCCTGGACATCGACCCCTATGTGCCGGGCGAGAGCCGCCTCGAGGAGGGGCAGAGCGCCCGCGCCGGCGCGGCGCGGCGGGTGATCAAGCTCTCCTCCAACGAGACGCCGCTCGGGCCCAGCCCCGCGGCGGTGGAGGCGTTCCGCGCCAGCGCATCCGGCCTTGCGCGCTATCCCGACGGCTCGGCCCGGGCCTTGCGGGAGGCCATTGGCGCGCGTTTCGGCCTCAACCCTGAGCGCATCGTCTGCGGGGCGGGCTCGGACGAGCTGCTCAATCTCCTTGCGGCCGCCTATCTCGGCCCCGGTGACGAGGCGATCTACACCACCCATGGCTTTCTCGTCTACCGGATCGCCATTCTCGCCCAGGGGGCAACCCCTGTCATCGCCGAGGAGCGCGATCTCACGGCCGACGTGGACGCCATCCTGGCCAAGGTGACGGCGCGCACGCGCATGGTCTTCCTCGCCAATCCCAACAATCCGACCGGCACCTATCTGCCGGGCGATGCGGTGCGCCGGCTGCGCGAGGGCCTGCCCGACGCGGTGCTGCTGGTGCTCGATGCGGCCTATGCGGACTATGTGCAGCGCAATGATTACGAGGCCGGCATCGAGCTGGTGGCGACCACGGACAACACGGTGATGACGCGCACCTTCTCCAAGATTCACGGCCTGGCGGCGCTGCGGCTCGGATGGGCCTATTGCCCGGAGGCGGTGGCGGATGTGCTCAACCGCATACGCGGCCCCTTCAACGTGTCGGCACCGGCGATTGCCGCGGGGGCGGCCGCCATCGGCGACGGCGCGCATGTGGCGCGGGCGGTGGCGCACAATGCCACCTGGCTCGCGCGTGTCGCGCAGGCGCTCGAAGGGCTGGGCCTTCGGGTCACGCCGAGCGTTGCCAATTTCCTGCTGGTGCACTTTCCCGAGGCGCCGGGGCGGGATGCGGCGGCGGCGGACGCTTTCCTCAGGGCGCGCGGCATCATTCTGCGCCGGCTGGAGCCCTATGGCCTGCCCCATGCGCTGCGCATGACCATCGGAACGGGCGAGGAGAACGAGGCCGTGATCGAGGCGCTCGGCGCGTTCATGTCCGGCGCGGATGGCGGCAAGGGCGCGGCGGCGCCATGAGCGGTGCGCGTTCAGGTCCCCGGTTCGCGAAGGTGGCGCTCATCGGCCTCGGGCTGATGGGCTCCTCCATCGCCCTCGCCGCGCGCCCTTGCCGCCATC
>JALUTE010000348.1:4069-10079 GCA_027058255.1 Methyloligella sp.
CCGCCCGCAGCCCCCGCACCCGCGAGACGGCAATGCGCCTCGGCCTCGTGGATGCGGTGTTCGAGGAGGCCGCCGAGGCGGTGGAGGGCGCTGACCTTGTCATTCTCTGCACGCCGGTGGGCACGCTCGGGGCCATCGCCGAGGCCATCGCGCCCGCCCTCGCGCCCGGTGCCATTCTCACGGATGTGGGCTCGGTCAAGGAGGCGGTGGTGCGCGATGTGGCGCCGCATGTGCCAAGGGGCGTGCATTTCATTCCCGGCCACCCGGTTGCGGGGACGGAGGAGACGGGGCCCGAGGCGGGCTTTGCCGAGCTGTTCGAGGGGCGCTGGTGCGTGCTCACGCCCATCGAGGGCACGGACGCGGCCGCGCTGGCGAAGCTCGAGGCCTTCTGGCAGGCCCTGGGAAGCCATGTGGCACGCATGACCCCGGCGCATCACGACCGTGTGCTCGCCATCACCAGCCATGTGCCGCATCTCATCGCCTACACCATTGTCGGCACGGCTGCCGATCTGGAGGAGGTGAGCAAGTCCGAGGTCATCACCTATTCGGCCGGCGGCTTTCGCGACTTCACGCGCATTGCCGCCTCCGATCCGGTGATGTGGCGGGACATCTTCCTTGCCAACCGCGAGGCGGTGCTGGAGATGCTGGGCCGGTTCACGGAGGATCTGACGGCGCTGCAACGGGCCATACGCTGGGGCGATGGGGCGATGCTGGAGTCCTTCTTCGCCCGCACCCGCAACATCCGCCGTGGCATCATCGCGGCAGGGCAGGAGACGCCCGCCCCCGATTTCGGCCGCCCGCATGGCAGCGCCGAGCTGCGCCCCGCGGACGAGGAGGGCGCGGAGGAGGGCTGAGCCGTCGCGGGCAGGGCGCGGATGGGACCACCGCCCGTTCGGGGCCGGCTCGAGCGGAGGGCGCGTTCAGGACATGCGCAGCGGGCGTAGGGCCGCGCGCGCTCAGTGGGCGTGGGCGGCGGCGAGGTCGCGGGCGATGGCGGCGCGGGTCTCGGCGTCCGCCGCTCCCATGTGGATGTGGACCTCGTTCGCCTCGAGCAGGGCGCCGCGATGGCGCAGCTCGGCGAGATTGAGGCTCTCAGCCTCGGAGCGCGTGTGGCCGATGGCAAGCGGCGAGCGCCGGCCGTCGCCGTGCCGGCGCACCAGCACGTAATTCGCCGCCGGCAGCTCCGGGCACCAGAGCAGGGGGAAGACCCAGTGCCGATAGGTCCGGCCCGAGGCGCCGCGCCAGACGTGCTCATGGCGCTCGCTCGCCTGCCCCGGCGCGGACTGCGGGCAGGGCGCGGGCTCGCGGCGTGCCTTGCGCGATGCGCCTGGTGCTTTCGCGGTGACCGGATGATGGTGCTGCATGGCCATGGATCGCCTCGCCTGTCGCGGTGTCACGGATCGTTAATAATCCGAAACATTGTTCACGGAAATCAGATGTAGGGGCCCATTGAGCCGAAAATGTGGCCTGCGACCGGCGCACCACGTCGTGCGGCGCCGCGCAGGGCGCAGCGGGTTGGGGGGCGGCGACGCTCGCATTCCCAAGGCGATGCTTTTCCGCTAGGGAGCGTTCACGATGCGGCATCGGTAAGCGGGCACGAGGGGTGAGGGAGTGCCAGGGCCATGAGGATGCGATGGGGACGAGCGGGCGCGGTGCTTGCGCTTGGCTGCGGGCTGGTGCTCGGCGCGGCCTCGGCTGGCGGCGCGCGCTCGCCGGACCCGATCCTCGCCAAGCGCGGCGATCGCGACAACGGGCGCGCCGCGCCGGAAGCCTTCACGGGCCGGGCGGCCAAGCCCGAGGCGGTGGCCCGCCGGCACATGGTGGTGACCGCCAATTCGCATGCGACCCGGGCGGGCCTCGCCATATTGCGCGCGGGCGGCAGCGCTGCGGATGCGGCCATCGCGGCGGCGCTGGTGCTCGGCCTCGTGGAGCCGCAATCCTCCGGCCTCGGCGGCGGCGGGTTCCTCCTGCATTGGGACGCGCGTGCCCGCAAGCTCACCAGCTATGACGGGCGCGAGACGGCGCCCATGGCGGCAAGGCCCGACCGCTTTCTCCTGCCCGATGGCCGGCCGCGCCGCTTTGCCGATGCAGTCTTCAGCGGCCTCTCGGTGGGGGTTCCGGGCTTTGTGCGCCTTCTCGCGCGAGTCCATGGCGCGCATGGCCGGCTCGCCTGGGCGCGCCTGTTCGCGCCCGCCATCCGCCTTGCCGAGGAGGGGTTTCCCGTCTCCGAGCGCCTGCACAAGCTGCTCGCACGGCGCGGGCCGGCCCGTTTCGGCCCCCGGGCGCGGGCCTATTTCTTCGACGAGAAGGGCCGGGCGCGCCCGGTCGGCTATCGCCTGCGCAACCCCGTCTATGCCCGCACGCTTGCGCTCATCGCCGAGCGGGGCGCGGATGCGTTCTACGAGGGCCCGCTCGCGCGCCGGATCGTCGAGGCCGTGCGCGGTGCGCCGCGCCTGCCCGGCGACATGACGCTCGGCGATCTTGCGGCCTATCGCGTGAAGGTGCGCCCGCCCGTCTGCACCCTCTATCGGGGCCACCGGGTCTGCGGCATGGGCCCGCCCTCGAGCGGGGGCCTGGCGGTGGCGCAGGTGCTCGCCCTGCTGGCTCCGTTCGACCTGGGCGATGCGCCCATGAATCCCCGCGCGCTGCATCTGATCGCCGAGGCGGAGAAGCTCGCCTATGCGGATCGCAATCGCTATGTGGCCGATCCGGATGCGATCGCCGTGCCGGCCGGTCTCCTGGACCCTGCCTATATCGCGCAGCGCCGCGGCCTGATCGACCCCGCCCGCGCCATGTCCCGGGCGCCCCCGGGCCTGCCGCCCATGGGGGCGGGCGAGCGCCCGGGCCGGGACAACAGCCGGGCGGGCAAGGGCACGAGCCATCTCGTGGTGGTGGATGGCGCAGGCAATGCGGTCTCCATGACCGTGACCATCGAAGCGGGCTTCGGGGCGCGCCGCATGGTCGGGGGCTTCCTGCTCAACAACGAGCTCACGGATTTCGCCTTCCGCCCGCGCGACCGGGAGGGCCGGGACGTTGCCAATCGCGTCGGGCCGGGCAAGCGCCCGCGCAGCTCCATGGCGCCGACCATGGTGTTCGACGGCAAGGGCCGGCTCGTCATGCTCACCGGCTCGCCCGGCGGCTCGCGCATCATCCTCTATGTTCTGAAAACGCTCATTGCCCATCTCGACTGGCGGCTCGGGGCCGGCGCGTCGGCGGCGCTTGCCAATTTCGGTGCCCGCAACAGGGGCGATGGCCTGTTCGAGGTGGAGCCGGGCGCCCTCGCACCCACGACGCGTGCCGTGCTCGAGCGCCTCGGCCACAAGATTGCCGAGCGGCGCATGGTCTCGGGCGCGCATATCATCATCCGCGGTCCGGACGGGCGCTGGCACGGGGGCGCCGATCCGCGCCGCGAGGGAGTGGCGCTCGGCGATTGAGGACCAGTCAGGAGGTCGGGAAGGGGAGCCCCATGAAAATCACCGTTCGCGGCGCCGGCGTCGTCGGGCTCTGGCAGGCGCTGCTGCTGGCGAGGGCCGGGCACAGGGTGCGGCTGGTCGAGCGTACCGAGAAGCCCTTTGAGGCGGCCTCGAGCTGGCGGGCCGGGGCCATGCTCGCGCCCCATTGCGAGGCGGAGGTGGCCGAGCCCATCATCGAGAGGCTGGGGCTGCGCTCCATCGCCCTGTGGAAAGAGGTCCATCCGGGCGTCGTGAGCCGGGGCAGCCTGGTGCTGGCGCGCCCGCGCGACCGCAGCGAGCTCGCCCGGTTCGCCCGCGTGACGCGGGGCCATGAGCGCGTCGATGGCGCACGCATCGACGATCTGGAGCCGGACCTCGAAGGGCGCTTCTCCGCGGGGCTCTTCTACCCGGACGAGGCGCACATGCAGCCGCACGAGGCACTCCACGGCCTCCTGCAGGCGGTGCGGGAGGCGGGCGCCGAGGTGGCGTTCGGCACCGAGGAGGCGGGCACCGGCCATGACTGGCTGATCGACTGCCGGGGCCTTGCCGCCCGCGATGCGCTGCCTCGCCTGCGCGGCGTGCGCGGCGAGATGGTGGTGGTGCGCTGCGAGGAGATCGCCCTCTCGCGGCCCATTCGCCTTCTCCATCCCCGCTTTCCGCTCTATGTGGTGCCCTGGGGCTATGGCTATTACATGATCGGCGCGACGGTGATCGAGAGCGAGGACGAGGGGCGGGTGCGGGTGCGCTCGGCCCTGGAGCTGCTGGCGGCGGCCTATGCGCTTCATCCCGCCTTCGGCGAGGCGGAGATTTTCGATCTCGCGGTCGGCCTGCGCCCGGCCTTTCCCGACAATGTGCCGAGGATCGTGCGCCGCGGGCGGTGCCTGCATGTGAACGGGCTCTACCGGCACGGCTTCCTGATGGCGCCGGCGCTCGGCGAGATCGTCACCGAGCATCTGGCGACGGGCACGGTTCACGACGAGGTTTTCGAGATGGATGATGCCCATGGGCAATGAAGGCGAGCGGTTCGACCTCGCGGTGGTCGGCGGGGGCATCAACGGCGCCGGCATCGCCTGCGACGCGGCCGGGCGGGGCCTGCGCGTGCTGCTCGTCGAGGCGCGGGACCTTGCCGCCGCGACCTCCTCGGCCAGCTCCAAGCTCATTCACGGGGGCTTGCGCTATCTGGAGCACTGGGAGTTCCGGCTGGTGCGCGAGGCGCTGGCCGAGCGCGAGGTGATGCTGCGCAAGGCCCCGCACATCGTCCATCCGCTGCGCATCGTCCTGCCGATGATGGCGGGCATGCGCCCGGCCTGGATGCTGCGCCTGGGCCTCTTTCTCTACGACCATCTCTCGCGCCGGGTGAGCCTGCCGGGCTCTCGCGGCCTCGATTTTTCCCGCGATCCGGCGGGGCACCCGCTCGTCACCCGCCTGCGCCGCGGTTTCGCCTATTGGGACTGCGCCGTGGACGATGCGCGTCTCGTGGTGCTCAACGCCCGCGCGGCGGCGGATCGGGGGGCGGACATTCGCACGCGCACGGCCCTCGCGCGGGCGCGGCCCGATGGGGCGGGCGGCTGGCGCCTTGGGCTGCGCGATGCGGGCGGCGGCGAGCGGGAGGTGCGGGCGCAGGTCCTGGTGAATGCGGCGGGCCCCTGGGTGGAGGACGTGCTGGGGCGTATCGAGATGCCCCCGGGCAAGGGGCGAGCGGCGGCAAGCGGTGCCCATGCGCGTCTGCGCCTCGTCAAGGGCAGCCACATCGTGGTGCCGCGCATTCCGGGCGCCGGGGACGGCTATATCCTGCAGAATCCCGACGGCCGGGTGGTGTTCATCCTGCCCTTTGCGCAGGCCTTCTCCCTCATCGGGACGACCGACGTGCCGTTCGAGGGCGATCCGGCCGAGGCGCGCATCGACGAGGGGGAGATCGACTATCTTCTGGAGGCGGCCAACCGCGCGCTCGCCCGCCCACTCGCCCGGGCGGATATCGTCTGGAGCTTTTCCGGCGTGCGGGCCCTCTTCGACGATTCGGCGGCCAACGCCTCGGCGGTGACCCGCGACTACCGCCTGGTGCGAGACTGGGTCGGCGATGGCGCCGGCGCGGGGGGGGCGCTGCTGCTCTCGCTCTATGGGGGCAAGCTCACCACCTATCGCCGGCTTGCGGAGAAGGTGCTCGACGAGCTCGCGCCCCATCTGCCGCCCATGGGGCCGGCCTGGACCGAGACGGCGACGCTGCCGGGCGGCGATTTGCCCGAAGGCGGTCTGCCGCGCCTGGTCGAGGAGCTGAAGGGGGCCTCGCCCAATATCGACGAGGCGGTTCTGGAGGCGCTTGCGGGCCGGCATGGCACCCTCGCGCGGCGCGTTCTCGATGGCGCCCGCAGTATGGCCGATCTGGGTGCGCATGTGGGCGGCACGCTGTATGAGCGCGAGGTGGCCTGGCTCGCGGCCCATGAATGGGCCCAGACCCCCGAGGACGTGCTCTGGCGGCGCACCAAGGAGGGGCTTTTCATCGCCGCCGAGGCCCGCGCCGAGGCCGAGCGCCTGCTGGCGGAGATGCTGTCGTGACGGAC
>JALUTE010000349.1 GCA_027058255.1 Methyloligella sp.
AGACGAGCTGCACGATGATCAGCGCGGTCATGATGGTGCCGGCGATGCCGACCACGACGACGATCAACATGATCTGCTGGCGGTACCAGCGGATCAGGTCGGTGACGTCGAGATAGTGCTCGATGGCCCCGACAAATGCCCCATCCTTCATGACGGGCAAGTATATCTCGGTGACATCCCTCTCGGTATTGCGCGTCACCCGGGTTCCCTCGAAGCGGAAATTGTCGATTTCAGACGCCGGCTTGCGAGCGTTCTTCACATAGGTTCCGCCAACGGAGATGATCGTCTTGAAATAGGTGCCCTCGACGACCTTTCCGATCTTCGCTTTCTTGGATGACCAGAAAGCGCGACCGGCGCGGTCGAAGAGAACATAGCGGTAGGAGTCGGAGGCTTTGATGAAGGTCTCGAGAGCGCGCCGGTCTGCCTCGGTCACGACACCGGTGACGAATGTCTCGGCTCCCTTGTCGAGAAGCCCGATGATCTGGTTGTGCCAGCCCGCCGCGCGCTCCACCGCCTGCTGGGTGGCCATTCTTTGAGCGAGATAGCCCGATGCATACCACATGGAGCCGGTCAGGATCAGAAAGCTCGCAGCCACGATAACGGAGGCGACGGCAACTCTGCTGCGGAGCAACGTGTTCATTTTTTCCCCCAATCCCAAGGATCGTCGGCCCGGCGCCGAGCGTCCTTCGCGTCTTGCCGCATCGGTTGGTTCGGTGCGGCTTGGTTGGGGGGATGGTAGCGCGGAATAATCAAGGCGGAGTAAAGGGTTGGCGAGAAAGTCCGCCACCCGCGGGTCACGCGTCCGTCAATGGCAGATGCCATATCGCTTGCGCCGGCCACGCTCGACCGAGGTCTGGCCACGCCTATTCGGCCGACGAGGAGGCGGGGCGCGGGCAGGCGATGCCGGTGCCGCCGAGACCGCAATATCCCGACGGGTTCTTGGCGAGATATTGCTGGTGATAGGCCTCGGCGTAATAGAAGGCCGGCGCATCGACGATCTCCGTGACGATGGGGCCGAGCCCGTGCTCCGCCAGCGCTCTGGCGTAAGCCTCGCGAGAGTGCTCGGCCGCCGCGCGCTGCTCGGGCGAGAACACGTAGATGCCGGAGCGGTATTGCGTGCCGACATCGTTGCCCTGGCGCATGTGCTGGGTGGGGTCGTGACCTTCCCAGAAGACCGCCAGAAGGACCTCATAGGACAGGCGCGTGGGATCGAAGACGATGCGCACCACCTCGTTGTGCCCGGTGCGGCCCGAGCAGACCTCCTCATAGGTGGGGTTCGGCGTGAAGCCACCGGCATAGCCCACCATGGTCACGTGCACGCCCTCGAGCGGCCAGAAACATTTCTCCGCGCCCCAGAAGCAGCCCATGCCAAAAAGGGCGATCTCGTGCCCCTCTGGCCAGGGGCCATGAAGGGGAGCGCCGTTCACGTGATGTTGGCGCGCCGTCTCGATGGGTTCGGTACGCCCCGGCAGGGCGGTCTCGGGCGTCGGCATGGCGAGCGGCTTTCGACTGGCAAAGAACATGGCGCATCTCCCTGGCTTTCATGATGGCGGCTCTGGCGGCCCGCCTTCGACTTTATCGCGTCTGGCAGCCCCCTCGGCGACTTGCTATCGTTTACTGTCGCGGCGGCGAAAACGCAGAGCACCCGAGGGGGCGCCGCTCGCGACGGCGCTGTGCCACGATCCCCTATGTCGGATCCGACGAACGAGACGGGAGGATATCATATGAAACGGATCTTCGCGGCGGTTGCCGCCTCGGCCCTGTCGCTTGTCGCGATGGGCTCCGCCATGGCTCTGGAGGGCAAGCTGGTCATCGTGACCTCCTATCCCCCGGATACGACCACGACATTCAAGAAGGCCTTCGAGGCGAAATATCCCGGCGTCAAGGTGGAGATGCTGAAGAAGAAGACCACCGCCGGAATCAAGTACCTTCAGGAGACCGCCAGCAACAACACGTCCGACATGTTCTGGGCCTCGGCCCCGGACGCCTTCGAGGTGCTCAAGGGAGACGGGCTCCTGGTCAAGTACAAGGTCAAGGTGAAGGGCATCCCCGAGAAGGTCGGCGCCTTCCCCGTCAACGATCCGGAGGGCTACTACAAGGGCTTCGCCGCCTCCGGCTACGGCATCATGTGGAACACGCGCTACCTGAAGGCCAAGAAGCTGCCGGTGCCGAAAGAGTGGGAGGACCTGGTCAAGCCGATCTATCACGGCCATGTGGGCATGTCGGCGCCGTCGCGCTCGGGCACCACGCATCTGACCGTCGAGACCCTGCTCCAGGGCCTCGGCTGGGAGAAGGGCTGGGCGCTGTGGAAGGCGATCGGCGGCAATCTGAAGACGATCACCGAGCGCAGCTTCGGCGTGCCGGACGGGGTCAATTCCGGCCAGTTCGGCATCGGCATCGTGATCGACTTCTTCGGCCTCTCGTCCAAGGCCTCGGGCTTTCCGGTGGATTTCGTCTATCCGACGGTGACGACGCTGGTGCCCGCCAACATCGCCATCGTCAAGAATGCCCCCAACCGTCCGGCGGCTGAGGCCTTCATCGAGTTCCTGCTCTCGCCCGAGGGCCAGGCGCTCCTGCTCAGCCCCAAGATCATGCGCCTGCCCGTGAACCCGGCGACCTATGCCAAGGCGCCTGCGGGCTTTCCCAATCCCTTCAAGGACAAGTCCTTGGGCGCGCGGGTCAAGTTCGACCTCAAGCTCTCCAAGAGCCGCTATAACGTGGTCAACTCCCTGTTCGACGTGATGATCACCTATCGGCTCGACGAGCTGAAGGCGGCCGTCGGCGCGATCCAGGCGGCCGAGGCGGCGATGGCCGGCAAGTCCAATGCCAAGGCCGCGGCGCTGATCAAGGAGGCCCGCGCGCTGGTCGATGCGGTGCCGATCGATGCGGCCAAGGCGAGCCAGCCGGACTTTGCCAAGATCTTCAAGAAGAAGCGCAAGAAGAAGACCACGAAGATCACCGGCCGGCAGGCGGAGATCGAGCGCGAGTGGGACAACATGGTCAAGGCGAACTACGCCAAGGCCAAGGCGCTCGCCGAGAAGGCCAAATCCATGCTGTGATGGCGCGGGCGTGCTTGTGCGCGTTCGGAAGGAGGCCGGTCTGTGGCCGGCCTCCGCCCCGGCCGGGGCGCCTGTTCCCGCATTGCGCGTCTATGTGCTCTATGGCAGGGTTGGTGCATGAACGAGGTGATGACAAAAGCCGATATCGAACGGCTGAGCGCGGCAGATCGGCTCAAATTGATGGAAGAGCTGTGGGAATCGCTGAGGCGGGCGCCTGAGA
>JALUTE010000350.1 GCA_027058255.1 Methyloligella sp.
TCTCCCACGTCCCATTTGTAGACCGGCATTCCGGTCTACAAATGGGACGTGGGAGACGCGGCCGCCTGCGCGGCGGGGATCGAGAAGGTCGAGGCCGATCTCGGCCCCGTCGAGGTCTTGGTCAACAATGCCGGCATCACCCGCGATGCCATGCTGCACAAGATGACCCCCGAGCAATGGGACGATGTGATCCGGGTCGATCTCGGCTCCATGTTCTACATGTGCCGGCCCGTGATCGAGGGCATGCGATCGCGCGGCTTCGGGCGGATCATCAACATCTCCTCCATCAACGGCCAGAAGGGCCAGATGGGCCAGACCAACTATTCCGCCGCCAAGGCGGGGGTGATCGGCTTCACCAAGGCGCTGGCGCAGGAGGGCGCGCGCAAGGGCATCACCGTCAACGCCATCGCGCCAGGCTACATCGACACCGACATGGTGCGCCACGTGCCGGAGAAGGTGCTCCAGAGCATCATCGCCCAGATCCCCGTCGGGCGTCTCGGCATGGCGGAGGAGATCGCGCGCTGTGCGGTGTTCCTGGCCGCCGACGAGGCCGGCTTCATCACCGGCGCCACCCTGACGGCCAATGGCGGCCAGTACATCACGGGGTGATGGGGGGGGGGCGGAGCGCAGCCCGGATGGAGCAAGCTCGTGGATCGGATCACTCAATCTCTTCTTGAAGATTTCACGCGGGAGCATGAATTGACCGCGCTGGATGGGGCGAAGAGGTTTGAGCACTTTGCCAGCTACGTTGCCGTTCGTCGCCACCACGCCGAAACTTTCGACACGTTCGAAATAAATGTTGGTGGGGGTTGTGACACTGGCATCGATGCGATCGCAGTTATTGTGAATGGTTCTCTGGTTACAGACGTCGAGGAGTTTAGGGATCACTTTTCTGGCGCGGGTTATCTCGACGTGATGTTTATCTTCGTTCAGGCGGATCGCGGCACATCTTTCAACGCTATGAAGATGGTAAACTTTGTTTTTGGTGTCAGGGACTTCTTCAGCGAGGACCCCACGCTTCCCAGAAGTGCAGAAGTTACTCGCGCCGTGGAGATCATGAAAGAGATATATGACAACAGCGTGAAATTCAAACGAGGAAATCCAGTTTGCAAACTTTATTACATTACTGCAGGGCGATGGCAAAACGATGAAAACTTGGAAGCCCGTAGAAAAAGTTTAGAAATGGAGATTGAGTCGATCGGCATTTTTAACAGTGTAGAATTTTACTGCATTGGGGCCAATATAGTACAGAAGTTTTACAATCAAACCAAGAATGCTATTTGTCGCGAATTTACCTTCTCTGACAGGACGGTTATACCAGAAATACCGAATGTCAGCGAAGCTTATCTCGGGTTTATTCCCGCACCCACGTTCTTGTCCATCGTTTGTGACGAAAATGGCGAAATAATAAAGAGTCTTTTCTACGACAATGTTCGTGATTGGCAGGAATACAACGAAGTCAACGACGAAATTCGGAGAACACTTCAGTCGGTACAAAGATCTCAATTTGTCCTTATGAATAACGGGGTTACCATCATAGCGAGAACGATACGACTTACCGGAAACCGATTCTTTATTGAGGATTTTCAGGTCGTGAATGGTTGCCAAACCTGTCACGTTCTGGCTGATCAGCGGGAATGTCTTGATGAGAGTGTCATCATACCCCTGCGTCTAATTGGTACTCAGGATGAAGATGTCATTGCGGCCATAATCCGCGCTACGAATCGCCAAACGGAAATTAAACGCGAGCAGTTCATTGCAGTAACGGAGTTTGCTAAGAAACTCGAGGCATTCTTTCTGACATATGAAGGAAATGCGCGCCTGTACTACGAGAGGAGGACCGGCCAATACGACAGCATGCCAATTGAGAAGACGCGCATTGTTACACCTTCAAATATGATACGAGCGTTTGCTGCCATTTTCCTATCTGAGCCGCATGCGACGACAAGAAATTATCGCTCTCTTTTGGACAAGGTGGGAAAAGAAATATTTGGTGAGAACCATAAGCTGGAGCCATACTATGTGGCGGCATTCGCGGCGTACAAGCTCGAATTCCTTTTTAGGAATCAACGTCTTGATTCGAAATTCAAACCGGCTCGTTATCATATACTCCTCGTTACACGTCTGTTGACTAATCCGGCACCGTTAGCGCCTATGAATTCCCATGAAATGGGGAGGTGCTGTAATGATTTTTGTAAGATACTATGGGATGCAACAAAGGCGGATAAGTTGTTTTCGGAGGCCGTAGATGTAGTAAATTCAGTGGCGAAAGGCGATTTTGAACGTGATAAGATTAGAACCATAGCATTTACGGAGAGAGTTATATCTCATTTCGAGGGGAAAATGTGACAATTCATGTTATAGGATCGGACGCGGAGCAGTGAAAGAGAGCACCAGATACGCCAAGATCGTCGAGTGGTCCGAGGAGGATCAGTGCTATGTCGGCCGGGCGCCGGGGCTGATCCACGGCGGCTGCCACGGCGACGATGAGCGCGCGGTCTTCGATGAGCTGTGCCAGATTGTCGAGGAGGCTATCGCTCTCTACAAGGCGGACGGAAAACCGCTACCTCCCGCCACCTCCGGCCGCCTTCACGCGCCAGACCGGCAATCGGCCGCCTGAGCGAGGCCCGCGTATCACGGTGCGACGGTCCCGGCGCCGGTCGGGTTTCCGACCCCGACCGGAGCGGTCAGGCCGGCCTCGGTGCGAGATGTCAGGGCTGGCATGACCAATGGGGTCGGGGCCCGCAACCCCCGGCCCGCAAGGGCGCCGCCGACAAAAGCCCTTTCCCTGGTGGGGAGCATCTCGGATGCGAGGGGTTGGAGCGTGGGGCAGCGGCGCTCAAACGCCGACCGAGTGCAGGGCCTGCGCCTCGCCGAGATGGGCATCGAAGCAGGCACAGATCGAGCGCACGAAGGGCCGGCCCTTCTCGGTGATGCGGAAGCCCTCGCCCATGGGCTCCATGAGCCCGTCCATGTCGGCCTCGAGGATGTGACGCGCCTCGGTCAGAAGCGCCTCCGCCTGGTCCGGAAACCGCGCCTTCAGCGCCGCTGCGGGAAAGGCCATGTCGCACATGAGCCGTTCGATGACGAAGGCCCGCGCCTTGTCCTCGCCCGTGAGCGCATAGCCGCGCCCCGTGGCGAGGCCCGTCTCGTGGGCGCGGCGCACATAGTCGCCCGTCGGCACCACGTTCTGCACATAGCCCTGGGGTAGCTGGCCGATCGCTGAGGCGCCGAGGCCGAGCAGGGCATCCGCCGTGTCCGTCGTGTAGCCCTGGAAGTTTCGCCTGAGCCGGCCCTCGCGCAGGGCGATCGCGAGCGTATCGTCCGGCTTTGCGAAATGGTCGAGCCCGATGCGCACATAGCCCGCCTGGCGCAGCCGGTTGGCGAGGCGGCTCGCCTGGGCGAAGCGCTCGACGATGTCGGGCATGGCGCTTTCGTCGATCATCTTCTGCCGGCTGATCTTCGAGGGCAGATGCGCATAGCCGAAAAGCGCAATCCGATCCGGGTCGAGCGCGAGGATGGCCTCGAGCGTCGCCTCGAGGCGCTTGCGTGTCTGATGCGGCAGGCCATAGACGAGGTCGACATTGACCGAATGCACGCCCGCGGCCCGGAACGCCTCGATGGCATCGCGCGTCTCGGCCCAGGTCTGGACCCGGTTGATGGCCTCCTGCACCTCGGGATGAAAATCCTGCACGCCGAAGCTCACCCGCGTCACGCCGGCGGCGGCGAAGGCCGCGATGCGGGCCTCGTCCAGATCGTTGGGGTCGAGCTCGACCGCGAACTCGGTCTCGTCGTCGACGCCGAAAGCCTCGGCGACGGCGCCCGCAAGACGGCGAATGTCGTCCGGCGCGAGAATGCTCGGCGAGCCGCCGCCCCAATGCACATGGCTCACCCGCCGCTCCGTCGGCAGAAGCGAGGCCACCATGTCGATCTCGGCCATGAGGGCCGCAAGATAGTCGGTAACCGGCTGGTAGCGCTTCACCATCTTGGAATGGCAACCGCAGAACCAGCACAGCCGATCGCAATAGGGAATATGCGCATAGAGCGAGAGATTGGCGCCGGGGTCGAGCGCGCCCAGCCAGCGCGCATAGTCGGCAGCCGTGACGCCCTCGTGAAAATGCGGCGCCGTGGGATAGCTGGTGTAACGCGGCACCGGCGCCGCGTAACGCTTGACGAGATCGGGGGTTATGGCCATGGCGGCATGTCCTGACGATTGCGCTTTGCGTGGCAGCTGCGGGCCTGCTCCGGCTTCCCGAAAGGCCTCCTCAATGGCGTGGGTCACCCGGCCCCCTGCCTGCTGCAGGTGCCGCCGCCCATGCGCACCGCGCCGACGACGGGTCCTGCGACGGCGGCGCCCCTTCCGCGACCGCGGAGCGCACCCGGTCCAGGTCCTCGGGCGTGAGCAGTTCGCGCGCCAGCGGCAGGATGACCGTGTTCTCCCACTCGATATGGCGTCTCTGGCACTCGAAAAAACCCCTGAGCATGTAGCCGAGCATGTCCGGATTGGCAGGCTGGCCATGCTCGGTGAGATGCTCCAGCTCGTCGGCGATCTCGTAGGCGAGCTGCTCGTCGCATACATGCTCGCTCTCGAGCTGCGCCAGCATTTGCAGGGTCCGCGCATCGCCCGCGATGCGCTCGCGCAGGATGGGGAAAAGGGCCCGCTCCTCCGTGTGCTGGTGGCGCGGCATGGAAAAACGCAAAACAGTCATGGCGGCGCAGGCGAGCCGCTTGTCCGCATCGAAGGGCAGCCCATCCGCGATCTGCTCCAATATGTCGCAGAGCTCGAGCTGGTGCCGGTGCTCCTCCTCCAGAAGGGCCAGTGGATCCTCCACGGACACGGCCTGCTCTTGCCCCTCGTCACCCCCCTCGAGGCAGGCGCCCGGCCGGTCTTTTTCTCTGGCGGTCATGGACTTTCTCCTCGCCGGAGCCCTCGCGCGTCCTCTCCCGGGGCACGGGCCTGCGAGCCGGCACGGCATCCGGGATGGGGCATCATGCGAGGGGAGCAATAGGGGTGCGACCATCCGGCATCCTTGATCCAGATCAAAGTCCAGTCCAATGCTTCTTTTCATAGAGCGCGCATTCGAGCGGCGGAGTCTTTGCCGCCAGGGAATTCGGAGGGACGACATGGCTGAGACAACCGGTGGGAGACGTTGGCTATCCGTCGCTGACGGGGGAGCGGTACTTGTCGCTCTGATCGGAGCTGGGCTCGGCGCAATGCTGGCCGCGAAGGGCAGCGACAAGGTCATGATGCTGCACGGGCTCATTCTGGCCACGGCCTGTCTTGTCGCGGCCTTCGCGGTTCTCTATAGCGGATTCCGCCGTCCGGTCTATGCGAGTGCAGCCGGGGCCGACGGCGCCGAGGCCTATATGGACGGCCCGGTGCGCGTCGCCACCATCGCGACCGTATTCTGGGGCGTGATCGGTTTTCTTGTCGGCGACGTGATCGCCTGGCAGCTCGCCTTTCCGGTGCTCAATTTCGATCTGCCCTGGACGAATTTCGGGCGCCTGCGGCCGCTGCATACCTCGGCGGTGATCTTCGCTTTCGGTGGCAACGCCCTCCTGGCGACGTCGCTCTATGTGGTGCAGCGCACGACCCGCGCCCGGCTCTTCGGCGGTTGGCTACCCTGGTTCGTGGTCTGGGGCTACCAGCTTTTCATCGTTCTGGCGGCGTCCGGCTATGTGCTCGGCATCACCCAGTCCAAGGAGTATGCCGAGCCCGAATGGTATGTGGATCTCTGGCTCACCATTGTCTGGGTGGCCTATCTCCTGGTCTTCCTCGGCACGCTCGTCAAGCGCAAGGAGCCGCACATTTACGTGGCGAACTGGTTCTATCTCGCCTTCATCGTCACCATTGCGATGCTCCACATCATCAACAATCTCACCATTCCGGTCTCCTGGACCGGCACGAAGAGCTACATCCTCTTCTCCGGCGTTCAGGATGCCATGACCCAATGGTGGTACGGCCACAATGCGGTGGGCTTCTTCCTCACGGCGGGCTTTCTGGGGATCATGTACTATTTCATCCCCAAGCGTGTCGTGCGGCCGGTCTATTCCTACCGCCTCTCCATCGTCCACTTCTGGACGCTCATCTTCCTCTACATCTGGGCGGGTCCGCACCATCTGCATTACACCGCGCTGCCCGACTGGGCCCAGACGCTGGGCATGACCTTCTCCGTCATGCTCTGGATGCCGTCCTGGGGCGGCATGATCAACGGCCTGATGACGCTGTCCGGCGCCTGGGACAAGCTGCGCACCGACCCCGTGGTGCGCATGCTGGTGGTGTCCGTGGCCTTCTATGGCATGAGCACCTTCGAGGGCCCCTTGATGAGCGTGAAGGCGGTCAACTCCCTCTCGCACTATACGGACTGGACCATCGGCCACGTGCATTCCGGCGCCTTGGGATGGGTCGGCATGGTGTCCTTCGGCGCCATCTACTGCCTGGTGCCATGGCTGTGGAAACGGCGCGGGCTCTACTCGCTCCGGCTGGTGGAGTGGCACTTCTGGATCTCGACCATCGGCATTCTCCTCTACATCACCGCCATGTGGGTGTCGGGGATCATGCAGGGCCTGATGTGGCGCGCCTATGACGAGCTCGGCTTCCTGCAATACTCCTTCGTCGAGACCGTCGAGGCGATGCATCCCTACTACATCATCCGGGCGATCGGCGGCGGCATCTTCGTGCTCGGCTCGCTGATCATGGCCTACAACATCTGGCGCACGGTCAGGGGCGACGAGTCGGCCGACACGGCCGAGCAGCCCGAGGTCGCTGCAGCGCCAGAGCTGCGCGCGGCGCCGGCCGAATAGGGGGATCGACCGATGAAACACGAAATCCTGGAAAAGAACTCCATTCTGTTGACGGTCGCCATTCTGGTCGTCGTCGCCATTGGCGGCCTCGTGGAGATCGCGCCCCTGTTCTGGTTGCAGTCCACCATCGAGAAGGTGAAGGGCATGCGTCCCTATTCGCCCCTCGAGCTCATGGGGCGCGACATCTACATTCGCGAGGGCTGCTATGTCTGCCACAGCCAGATGATCCGCTCGCTCCGCGACGAGGTGGAGCGCTATGGGCACTATTCGCTCGCGGCGGAGAGCATGTACGACCATCCCTTCCAGTGGGGCTCGAAGCGCACGGGGCCGGATCTTGCACGTGTGGGCGGGAAGTATTCCGACGCCTGGCACCGCGAGCACATGGCCAATCCGCGGGCCGTGGTGCCGGAGTCGATCATGCCCGGCTATCCCTTCCTGGCCAAGACCAGGCTCGACTATGGCGATATTGCCGATCGGCTGAAGGCGCTCAGGATCGCCGGCGTGCCCTATACGGACGAGCAGATCGCCAAGGCCAAGGCCGATCTCGAGGCCCAGGTGAGGCCGGATTCGGACGCGGCGGAGGCATTGCTCAAGCGCTATCCCAAGGCGCAGGTGCGCGACTTCGACGCCAATCCGAAGATGATCTCCGAGCTCGATGCGCTGATCGCCTATCTGCAGATGCTCGGCACACTCGTCGACTTCGCCAAGTTCGACGCATCCGGACCGAACTTGAGATAGGGGGAGGGGCCCATGGATTATGACAGTGCCGTTGTGGTCTCGCAGATCACTGCGCTCTTTCTGTTCATCACGCTGTTCATTGGCGTGCTGATCTACACCTTCTGGCCGAGCAATCGGGCCAAGTTCGATCGCGCGGCATCCTTGCCGCTCGCCAAGGATCCAGACGATTTTGTCGGGGGAGGTCGCAATGGCCGATAAACCGGAAATCGATGAGGTGACCGGCATCGAGACCACCGGTCACGAATGGGACGGCATCAAGGAGCTGAACAAGCCTCTTCCGCGTTGGTGGGTGTGGACTCTTTACGCCACGATCATCTGGTCCATCGGCTATTGGATCGTCTATCCGGCCTGGCCGCTGGCGACGGACTACACCAAGGGGCTTCTGGGCTACAGCCAGCGCCAGGCGGTGGCGGACAGTCTTCGCCAGGCCCGCGCGGCCCAGGCCAAGTTCGTCAAGGCCATCGCCGAGACGGACATCGCCGCGATCCGCTCCAAGCCGGAGCTGCTGCGCTTTGCGGTCGCCGGCGGCCGGGCCGCTTTCGGGGACAATTGCGCGCCATGTCACGGCAGCGGAGCGCAGGGCGCCAAGGGCTATCCCAATCTCAATGACGATGAGTGGCTCTGGGGCGGAACCATCGAGCAGATCTACGAGACCATTCGGGTGGGCATCCGCGCCGACCATGACGACACCCGCTCCAACGACATGCCGAAATTCGGCGTCGACGAGTTGCTGACGCCAGAGCAGATTTCGGATGTGGCCGAATACGTGCTCTCGCTCTCGGGCAAGGCCGCCGACGCCGCAGCAGCCAAGCGCGGCAAGGCGATTTTTGCCGAGCAGTGCACCGCCTGCCACGGTGAGGACGGCAAGGGCAATCAGGAGCTCGGCGCGCCCAACCTCACCGACGCCATCTGGCTCTATGGCGGCGACAAGGCCTCGATCGTGGAGAGCATCCGCACGGGGCGTGGCGGTGTGATGCCGAGTTGGGAGAAGCGGCTGAGCCCCGTGGTGATGAAGCAGCTTGCCGTTTACGTCCACGCGCTTGGAGGCGGCAAGTAGGATTGGGGGCGCCGCGCCGACGGGTGTTAAGATTCCGAGCGGCGCGGCGGCCAATCTTCGGGAGGCGCTCCGGCGGCCGGCGAGGCGTGTTGCGCAGCCTTGCCGGCAGGCCGGAAGGGGAGGGCATTCGCCCGCAGGCATGACATCCGGCCGGTCCGGAGGGTTGTGTCGGCGGCGGTGGGCCCTCATGTTTCCGTTTGGCCAGGGACGGCATGGCGAAGTTGGCGGAGCTCGGTATGACCAGCAGTGATGCAGGGGCGTCTGCGCTCGACCCCGAGGGTCGGACGGAGGGGCGGGGCTCGCGCCCGCCCGCGCCCGGCCGCGACGGCGGCGCGCCCGGCTCGCCCCGGCGCGAGGTGGCACCGGGCATCGTCCAGCACGATGTCGAGGCGATCAATGCCCGCGAGAGGCGCGCCCTCTATGTCGGGCGCAAGAAGATCCATCCCAAGCGGGCTCGGGGCACGTTCCGGACCCTCAAATGGATCATCATGGCCGTCACGCTCGGCATCTACTATGCCCTGCCCTGGCTGCGCTGGGACCGCGGCCCGCACCTTCCCGACCAGGCGTTTCTGATCGACTTCGCCAATCAGCGCCTGCTCATTTTCGGGATCGAGATCTGGGCGCAGGAGTTCTATTTCGTCACCGGCATTCTGCTTCTGGCGGCCCTCGGCCTCTTTCTCGTCACCTCGATCGCCGGGCGCGTCTGGTGCGGCTACACCTGCCCACAGACGGTCTGGACCGATCTCATGATTGCGGTCGAGCGCTTCTGGCAGGGGGACCGCAATGCCCGTCTCAGGCTCGACAAGAAGCCCTGGGGCTTCGAGAAAATCTGGAAGAAGGGCGCGACCCATCTCACTTGGCTCGCGATCGCGGTCGCCACCGGCGGTGCTTTCGTCTTTTATTTCCGCGATGCGCCGATCCTGATGGGCGAGTTTCTCGACGGCACGGCGCCGACCATTGCCTGGGTGTTTCTCGGCGTCTTCTCCTTCACCACCTACATGCTCGGCGGCATCGCCCGCGAGCAGGTCTGCATCTACATGTGCCCCTGGCCGCGCATTCAGGGGGCTATGCTCGATCGCGATTCCCTGCTCATCACCTATCGCGAATGGCGGGGCGAGCCGCGCGGGCCGCACAAGAAGGGCGAGACCTGGGAGGGGCGCGGCGATTGCATCGACTGCAAGCAATGCGTCGTCGTCTGCCCCATGGGCATCGACATTCGCGACGGGCCGCAGCTCGAATGCATCCAGTGCGCGCTCTGCATTGACGCATGCAACGAGATCATGGAACGCGTCGGCCGCCCCCGCGGGCTCATCGCCTATGACACCTATCACAATGTCGATGCCGGCGAGGACGTGTCACAGCGGCGCGTGCGGCTCATCCGCCCGCGCACCCTGCTTTATGCCGGGGCAATGGCGCTCGTGGCGGTGCTGATGCTCATCGGCCTCGCCGCGCGCACGACGCTGGAGGTGAATGTGCTGCGCGATCGCAATCCGCTGTTCGTGCGCCTGTCCGATGGCGGCATTCGCAATGGCTACACCGTGAAGATCCTGAACAAGAGGCACGACACGCGCAGCTTCCGTCTGTCCATCACGGGGCTCGATGGCGCCCGGCTCGCCGCTCTCGGCTATGAGGGGCAGGCAGAGCCGCGCATCCCGGTGGTGACCGACGATCTGAGGGCCGTCCGTGTCTTCGTGTCCCTGCCGGCCGACCGCGTGCGCGCGCTGGGTCGCGACGTGGTGCCTTTGCGCTTCGTGGTCACCGACCTCGTCGATGGCACGCGCGCGATGCGCGAGACGACCTTCCGCATGCCGAAGAGGTGAGCCATGCCGCAAGCGTCGCATAGAGAGGGAGCCCGAGCCGCCATGGCGAGGCAGAGGGAGATCACCGGCAAGCATGTGCTGTGGGGCCTCATCGCCTTCTTCGGCGTGATGTTTCTGGCCAATGGCGCTTTCGTCTATTTCGCCGTCTCCAGCTTCACCGGGCTTGCAACCGAGAACGCCTATCGCAAGGGGCTCGCCTACAATGAGCGCGTCGCTGCGGCAGAGCGCCAGGCGGCAAGCGGCTGGCGCGCCCGCGTGGATCTTGCGCCGGGCGGCGATGCGCTGAGCCTCGCCCTCACGGACCGGAGCGGCCTTCCGGTCACGGGTCTCAGGATCTCGGCCGTGTTGGGGCGTCCCGCCACGGACCGGTTCGACAGGGCCCTGACATTGCGCGAGCGAAAGCCCGGCCGCTATGCGACTCACCTGGCGAACGCCCTCTCGCCGGGGCAATGGATCCTGCGCATCGAGGCGGCACGTCTGCCCCCTGACGCATCCGCCCCCGATGGCGGCGGGAAGGTCGTCTATCGGCTCAAGAGGCGGATATGGCTGAAAGCTGTCCAGTGAACCCGCCGGGCGCATCCGAGCGCCGTGCGCCCAAGACGCCGCCGCCTCGGTCTGCGCCTCGCCCTGCAGGCGCCACGCCGTCCGGGAGGGCGCCGCAAGCGCCCCTCGCGGAGGTGACGCTGGCGGTCGAGAACATGCATTGCGGCGGCTGCATGCGTAAGGTCGAGAAGGCCCTCTCGGGTCTTGAAGGCGTCCGCGTCGCCCGTGCCAATCTCAGCCAGAAGCGCGTTCTCGCCGCCTTCGATCCGGCGCAGGTCGACAGCCGGCGCCTTGTCGAGCGCCTGGAGGAGGCGGGCTTCCGTGCCGCCGAGCTCATGGAGAGCGACGACGAGGCGGGCGAGGCGCGCGACCGCGATCTCCTGCGCCGCCTCGCCGTCGCCGGTTTTGCCGCCGCCAACATCATGATGTTGTCGGTTGCCGTCTGGGCGGGGATGGGAAGCGACATGAGCGTGGGCGAGGTGGGCCTTTTCCACTGGATCTCCGCCCTCATTGCCCTGCCGGCGATCGCCTATGCGGGCCAGCCCTTCTTCGCCTCCGCCATCGAGGCGCTGAAACTGCGCCGTCTCAATATGGACGTGCCGATCTCCCTCGCCATCCTGCTGGCCACCGCCATGAGCCTCTATCAGGCGGCGCGCGGGACGGAGCAGGTCTATTTCGATGCGGCGGTCTCCTTGCTCTTTTTCCTCCTCATCGGCCGCTTTCTCGACCAGCGCATGCGCACGCGCGCGGCCGGCGCCGCGGCCAATCTCATGGGGCTCAAGGCCTATTCCGCAACCGTCTTGAGCGAGGGGGGCGGCACGGAGCGTCTGGCGGCCAGGCTCCTCAGCCCGGGCATGCGGGTGCTCGTGGCGACGGGCGAGCGGGTGCCTGTCGATGGGCGTGTGCTCAAGGGCGCGAGCGAGGTGGATGAGAGCCTGATCACCGGCGAGACCTTGCCGCGGCGGGTGGTGCCGGGCGGCACCGTCTACGCTGGCACGGTCAATCTCGGCCCGCCCCTCGAGGTGGAGGTGCAGGCGAGCGATTCGGGCACCCTGCTGGCCGAGATCGGCCGGCTGATGGCGGCGGCCGAGCAGGCGCGCGGGCGCTATGTGCGCCTTGCGGACCGGGCCGCGAGCATCTATGCGCCGGGCGTGCACGCCCTGGGCGCGCTCACCTTCCTGGGCTGGATGCTGGCGGGCGCCGGCTGGGAGACCTCGCTCACCATCGCCATTGCCGTGCTCATCATCACCTGTCCCTGTGCCCTGGCGCTCGCCGTGCCCGCCGTTCAGGTGGCCGCCTCGAGCCGCCTCTTCTCCAAGGGCATCATCATGAAGGCCGCCGATGGGCTGGAGCGCCTGGCGGAGGTGGATCACGTGGTCTTCGACAAGACGGGCACGCTCACGCTCGGCCGCGCCCGCCTGGTGGCACCGGATGCGGTGCCCGACGACGTGCTGAAGGGTGCGGCGACATTGGCGGCGGCGAGCCGGCATCCGCTCTCCCGTGCCGTTTGCGAGGCCGCGCGCGCACGAGGCCTCGCCTTCGCGCCGGCCGAGGGCGCCGAGGAGGTCGCGGGGCGCGGCGTTCTTCTGGAGACCGGGCGCGGGACCTTGCGTCTCGGTGCGCCCGACTGGTGCGGCCTGAATGGAACGCCCGGTACCGAGGCGGGAAGCGGCGAGGCCGGGGATGCGGAGAGCCCCGTGCTTGCTTTCGCGCGCCCCGGAGAGGCGCCCTATCTCCTTCGTTTCGAGGATCACCTTCGCACGGATGCGCGCGACGTGGTCGGCGCGCTCGTCCGGGCCGGCTACGGTGTGGAGCTGCTCTCGGGCGACCGCGAGGGCGCGGTGGTGAGCGCCGCCCGGGCGCTGGGCATCGGCACATGGCGGGCTGCGCAACGGCCCGATGCCAAGATCGCGCGGCTCGAGGCTCTGCGCGAGCAGGGCAGACGGGCACTGATGATCGGCGACGGGCTCAATGACGCGCCGGCCCTTGCAGCCGGGCATGCGTCGCTCTCCCCCGCCTCGGCGGCCGATATCAGCCAGACGGCCGCGGATGCCATCTTTCAGGGCGAGGCGTTGGCTCCCGTTCTGGAGACCCTTGCCGTCGCCGCGCAGGCGCGCCGCATGGCCTTGCAGAACTTTGCCATCGCCGCAGCCTACAACGCCATATCCGTGCCGCTGGCGGTGGCCGGCCTCGTGACGCCGCTGATTGCGGCGCTGGCCATGTCGGCCTCCTCCATCGTCGTGACGGCGAATGCGCTGCGCCTGCGCTCGGCGCGGCTGCGGCTCGCCCCGCCCCGCCCTGGCCGCAGGAGCGCAGCCACATCCGCCATGGCGGTCACCGGCGAGACGCGCGCGCAACAGGAGGCGCGCCCATGACCTCCCTCGCCTGGCTGGTCCCCGCGGCGCTCTTTCTCGGCCTGCTCGGCTTGGGCGCGTTCTTCTGGGCGCTCAAGTCGGGCCAGTTCGAGGATCTGGATGGTGCCGCCTGGCGGATATTGGAGGACGACGTGCCGCCGCCCGCAGAGCGCGAGTCCGCCGCGGAGCCGCACGATGAGGCGAGGCACGGTCCGGGCTCGCCATGAGCCCGCGATCCGGCCCGATGGATCCATTCCGACCGGTGCGGCTTCGCGCCATCACCGGCGGGGCCGGCTCGCGGCATGCGCCGAGGCCGCGATCACCCGCCCGTATCCGCCGTGAAGCCGGCGGCCTCGATGCCGGCGACGGCGCACAGCTCGTCATTGTCGGAGGTATCCCCCGTGACGCCGACGGCGCCGATAATGCCGCTCTCGTCGCGGATGAGCACGCCGCCCGGCACCGGCACGAGCGAGCCGCCCGCCAGCGCATTCATGGCCTGGATGAAATAGGGCTGCTGCTGCGCCCGCTCGAAGATGGCCCGCGAGCCGAGCCCGAGGGCGACCGCGCCGCGCGCCTTGCCTTGGGCGATCTCGGGGCGCAGCGGGCTGGTTCCGTCCTCGCGCGCGAGAGCTTTCAGGGAGCCGGCCGCATCGAGCACGGCCACGGTGAGCGGCTGCAGGCCGAGCGCCCGTCCCTTGGCCAGCACCCCATCGAGAATGGTTTGAGCGACCTTCAGACTCAGCGTCATGACGTGGGTCCTTCCATTTGGCATTGCATGGCTGCCCCCGATTGCAGCATCGCGTCGATCTCGTCCCGCCCATAGCCGATCTCGGCCAGAACCTCGCGGGTGTGCTGCCCGAGCAGGGGAGCGGGGCGCCGGATGCCCCCCGGGGTCTCGGAGAACTTCACCGGCAGCCCGATGGTCCGGATTCGGCCCGCAACGGGATGGTCCAGCTCGGGCACCATGTCGCGCGCCAGGGTCTGCGGGTCCTGATGCATTTCTGTGATGGAGAGCACCGGCCCGGCGGGCAGGCCGCCCTTCTCGAAAAGGGCCAGCCACTCGGCGGTGGTCTTGTGCCGCAGAATGGCGTTGAGCGCCTCTTCGAGGGCGTGGCGGTGCTGCATGCGGTCGGCATTGGTGGCAAAGCGCGGGTCCCGCCCAAGCGCCTCCGCCTCGATCAGCGTGACCAGCTTCTCCCAATTGGCCTGGTTCGCCGCGCCGATATTGATCCAGCCATCGGCCGTTCGGAAGGCCTGATAGGGTGCGTTCAGCGGATGCGCCGATCCCATGGGGCCGGGCGAGACGCCGGTGGCGAGCGCGATGGCGGACTGCCAATAGGTCTGCGTGATCGCCGCCTCGAAAAGCGAGGTGTCGACCCTTTGCCCCCGGCCCGTTTTCAGCCTTTCGGCATAGGCCGCGGCGATGCCCATGGCGCCGAGGATGCCGGCCGTGATGTCGGAGATGGGCGGCCCGATCTTCACCGGCGGGCGCCCCGGCGCCTCTCCGGTGACGGACATGAGCCCCGACATGCCCTGGGCGATGAGGTCGAAGCCGCCCCGATCGGCATAGGGGCCGGTTCGCCCGAAACCGGAGATCTCGGCAAAGATCAGCCCCGGATTGTCCTTGGCCAAGGTGTCATAGCCGAGGCCGAGCCGCTCCATCGTCCCCTTGCGGTAGTTCTCGATCAGCACATCGGCCCCCTTAACGAGGCGGCGCAGCGCCTGTTTGCCCTGCTCGGACTTGAGGTCGAGCACGATGCCGCGCTTGTTGCGATTGAGCATCATGAAGGCCGCGCTCTCGCCATTGATTTTCGGAGGCACGAAACGGCGGGTATCGTCGCCCTCGGCCTTCTCGACCTTGATCACGTCCGCCCCCATATCCGCCAGCATCAGGCCGCAGACCGGCCCGGCCATGATGTGGGCAAGCTCGATGACGCGGCATCCCTTCAGCGGCCCGGACATGTCAGCTTCCCGTCCATTGCGGCTTGCGTTTCGCCAGAAACGCCTCGATGCCTTCCTTGAAGTCCTTGCTGGTGTAGCAGGCAGTGATGAGATCGCTGTCGTCGGCTCCCGGCCCCTCGACCCGCAGCCGCCGGAGCGCTTCCTTGGTGGCGCGGATGGTGAGCGGCGCGTGCTCGGCCATGCGTCTTGCAAGGGCGAGCGCCTGCGCGTGCACGGCCTCGGCATTCTCGAGAACGGCGCTGACGAGACCTATGGCCTCCGCCTCCTCCGCCTCGATCAGCCGGGCGGTCAGCAGAATCTCCCGCAATCGGCCCGCGCCGATCAGCACGCCGAGCCGGTTCAGATTGCCGATGGAGAGGCAGTTGCCGAGCGTGCGGGCGATGGGAAAGCCGAATTTGAGGCCCCGGTTGCAAATCCGGATGTCGCAGGCCGCAGCGATGGCGGCGCCGCCGCCCGTGCAGGCGCCCGTGATCGCGGCAATGGTCGGCACGGGGCAGCGCTCGATGTCGGTGAGAACGCGCTCCATCTTGGCCTCGTAGTCGAGGGCGTCCTCGGCGCCGGAGAAGTCGCGGAACTGGGCAAGGTCGGTGCCGGCGGCAAAGGCCTTGTCGCCGGCGCCCGCGATGATGAGTGCCTGCACCTCGCCGCCTGGCGCGATGGTCCGGCAGATCTCGGCCAGCCCCTCATACATGGCGAATGTGAGGGCGTTGCGCGCCTGCGGCCGGTTGAGGGTGACATGGCCGATCCGGTCGCGAATGTCGAAAAGCAGCTCGTTCAGCGGGGCCTCCATCGCGTTGCGGCGCGGGCCTGCCCTTGCGCCGTCAGGGGGTTCGTCCGTGTCACCGGTAGAAGTACTCGACGAGAAACATCGGAATCGATGGAACATAGGTGCAAATGAGCAGCACCGCGAGCAGGACGGCGACGAAGTGCACATTCACCTTCGACACCGCCCAGATGTTCGCCCGCGCCACGGCGCAGGAGGTGATCAGCACGCTTGCGACCGGCGGGGTCTGCTGGCCGATGGCGAGGTTGAGCGTCACGACGAGGCCGAAATGCACCGGGTCGATGCCCGCCGCCTGGATGAGCGGCACGACGATCGGCACCACCAGGATGATGGCCGCTGCCGAGTGGAGAAAAAAGCCGATAATGAGGAAGAAGAAGTTCAGGATGAGCAGGATGAGCCATTTGTTGGTGGTGAACTCCAGAAAGCTTGCGGCGAGCTGCTGGGGCAGTTGCGCGCGGGTGAGGAAGCCGCCCATCAGAACCGAGGCGGCCACCAGGAGCATCACCACCGCGGTCTGCATGCCCCCGTCGAGCATGGCGCGCTTGAGGTGCCGCAGATCCATCTCCCCGTACCACAGGCCGACGAGCATGGCGGCGATCACGGCGAGCCCCGCCGCCTCGGTGGCGGTCACGAAGCCTCCGAAGATGCCGCCGAGAATGATGACCGGCAGCGAGAAGGCGGGCAGCGCGGCGATGAACGTCTCGCCGACCCGCTTGACGTCGAAGGCCTCCTCGACCGGCAGATTGTACCGGCGCGCGAAGAGATAGGCGACGAACATGAGCCCCGCCGCACCCAAGAGGCCGGGCACGACGCCGGCGACGAAAAGCTGCTCCACCGAGGTGTTGGCCGAGGTCGCATAGAGGATCATCGGGATGGAGGGCGGAATGATGATGGCGAGGGAGGCGGAGGACGAGGTGACCGCTGCCGCCAGGGGGGCGCTGTAGCCGCGCTTCTTCATCTGCGGAATGAGGATCGAGCCGAGGGCGGCGACGTCGGCCACGGCGGAGCCGGAGATCTCGGCGAAGAACAGCGACACGCCGATATTGACCATGGCCAGCCCGCCGCGCACGAAGCCGATCAGTGCGGAGACGAAATTGATCAGCCGGTCGGTCACGCCTCCGGCGTTCATGATCGCCCCGGCAAGGACGAACATGGGAATGGCGATGAGCGAGAACTTGGTGGAGCCGTCATACATGTCGAGCGCGACGGTCACCAGGCTGTCCAGCCCCTCGGTCGCGAGAAGCCCGATGATGGCCGAGACGGCGAGCGCCACGGCAATCGGCACGTTGAGGCAGATCATGGCGATGAGGGCGAGGAAGATGAGGAGCATGGACATGGGTCAGCGCCGCCCCGCCTTGTGAAGCTCGAACTCGACCTCCCCCTCGATCTCGGTCTGCTCGACCGATTTGCCCGCCGCGATCAGCGTCCAATAGGCGGGCAGGCTCAAGAGCTCGCAGAGCACGAACAGGGTCGCCCCGATGGGGATGACCGACTGGGTCAACTGCACCGGCACCCATGTGAGCGAGACCAGCCGGTCGCCTTCCAGAACCTGCAGGACCTCCCAGCCGGTGACCGCGAGGATGACGAAGAACCCGATGACAATGAGCTCGGCAAGCGCGACGAACACCATCCGCGCCGGCATGGGAATGGTCAGCAGCACGCTGTCGAAGCCGATGTGGCGCCGCTTCAGCGCGGCGAGCGCCGCACCGTAATAGGTGATCCAGGAGAGCTGAATCGCCGCGATCTCGTCATACCAGGAGAGCGAGTTGCCCGACAGGCGGAAGAGAACGGCCACGATCACCACGACGGTCAGCATAACCATCAAGACGATCACGACCCATTCGAGCACCGTTGCGAGCATTCTCGACAGGGATGACGCCATGGTGGAGCGCGACCTCGGGGCTATCGTGAAAGGAGTGCGCGAAGCGGCCGTTTCCCCGGCCTGTTGCAGCCATTCGGCGAGCGGGGCCGGAAGGGGTGAGGAGACAGGATAGCCGCCCTTCCGGCCCGGCGCTCAGCCTATTGGCCGCTGGCGAGGCTCTGGACCTGTGCGACCAATTCCGCGCCGCCAGGAACGGTTCTGGCGAACTCGTCATAGATCGGCTTGGACGCCTTGATGAAGGCGTCCTTGTCGGCCTCGTTCACGGCCACCCCCGCTGCCTTGATCACGCCCAGAAGCTCTGTCTCCAGCTTCGCGGCGGTCTCATACACGAAGTCCTGCGTCTTCGCGGCGCAGCTCTCGAGCGCGGCGCGCACGTCCGCGGGCAGCTTCTTGTAATGCTTGTCGGAAACCAGGATGTAGGCCGGCGTGTAGACATGGCCTGTGATGGAGAGATATTTCTGCACCTCCTGGAACTTGGCCGAGGCGATCTGCGCATAGGGGTTCTCCTGCCCGTCGATGACCTTGGTCTTGAGCGCGGTGAACACCTCCGAGAAGGCCATCGGCGTCGGGTTGGCGCCATAGAGCTTGAACATCTTCACCCGCCAGGCGCCCTTGGGCGTGCGCAGCTTGATGCCGGCGAGATCCTTCGGCTTGTAGATGGGGCGGATATTGTTCGTGATGTGGCGGAACCCGTTCTCGAACAGCCCGATGATGCGATAGCCCTTCGCTTGGACGGCCTTCTGGAACGTGCCGCCCAGCTTGGCCCAGACGCGGCGCATGTGGTTGCGGTCCTTGATGATGTAGGGCATCTCGAACACCCCGAACTCGTCGGCCACCGAGGACATGACCGAGGAGGGAAGCGAGAAGGTGATCTGCCCGAGCTTGAGCTTCTGGAGAAGCTCCTTGTCCTTGCCGAGCTGGGACGAGCCGAAGGTGCGCACCTCGGCCTTGTCCCCGAGCGCCTTGTTGGCGCAGGCGGCAAAGGCGTTGACGCTGGTCTCGAACAGCGAGCCGGGCTTGCCCACATGCCCGAACTTCAGGGTCAGTTTCGCGGCCTGTGCGGGCGTGCCGAGCAGGAGCGCCGCTGCGCTGGCGAGCAAGAGGCCTTTCAGTTTCATGACTTTTCCTCCCAAGACAATAATACCAAACGACATCGTCATTGCGCCGGTGCCGGGGGCGAGGCCGTCCGTTCGAGAAAATCGATGGCGGACTGTGCCCCGCCGGCGCTGTGCGGAACCCCGGATTTTGCGAGGCCCATCTCTACCGCGGACAGCGTTGCCGCGAGCATCAGGTCGTTGAAATCGCCGAGATGTCCGATCCGGAACACCTTGTCGGCGACCTTCGACAAGCCATTGCCGAGCGAGACGTCGAAATGTTCGAGTGTCGTGGCGCGGAACGCGTCGGCGCTGTATCCCTCGGGCATCATCACGGCGGTGAGCACGCTGCTGTGCTGCCCCTGCCGGTTGCAGAGCACCTCGAGCTCCCATGCGCGCACGGCGAGGCGGGTGGCCTCGCCATGGCGGCGATGGCGCGCAAAGACATTCTCGAGCCCCTCCTCGTGCAGCATGTCGATGGCCTCGATCAGGCCGAAGAACATGTTGGTGGCCGGCGTATAGGGGAAGAGGCCTTTCTCATTGGGGCCGAGCATGGCCTGCCAGTCCCAGTAGGAACGCGGCAGGGTGGCGCGCTCGCTCGCTCGGAGCGCCTTGTCGCTGACGGCATTGAACGAAAGGCCCGGCGGCAGCATCAGCCCCTTCTGCGATCCGCCGACGGCGACATCCACGCCCCATTCGTCGTGCCTGTAGTCGATGGAGGCGAGGCTCGAGATGGTGTCGACCATGAGGAGCGCGGGATGGCCTGCCGCATCCAGCGCCTTGCGGATCTCGGCCACGGGCGTGACCGCGCCGGTCGAGGTCTCGTTGTGAACCACGCAGACCGCCTTGATCTCGTGCGCCCTGTCCTGGCGAAGCCGGTCCTCGATCCGCTCCGGGTCGGCGCCGCTGCGCCAGTCGCCTTCGAGCAGCTCGGGCTCGAGGCCGATGCGTGCCGCCAGCGCGTGCCAGAGGGCGGCGAAATGGCCGGTCTCGTACATCAGCACCTTGTCGCCGGGGCAGAGCGTGTTGACCAGGGCGGCCTCCCAGGCGCCGGTGCCGGAGGCCGGGTAGATGAACACGTGCCCCTCGGTCTTGAAGATGGTCTTCAGGCCCTCGAGGGCGCGCCGGCCGATCTTGGCGAAGGCGGGGCCGCGATGGTCGATGGTCGGCATGGCGATGGCCCGCAGGATGCGGTCGGGCACCGGGGTTGGGCCTGGAATCTGCAGGAAATGGCGGCCCGCCCGTCTCATGATCGCTCCCTTCCCATCCCCATCGGGCGCCGCGTTTCGAGATGCGCTCCGTCTTTGCGCCAGCCTTCGAGAGGAGCGCCGATTGCCTAAATTGAATTATGAATCCATAATTACGTCAAGCGGAATCCGTGGAGAGGCCCAATGGCAACCCGGGCGAGCCCCGGCCTGGAGCGCAGGCTGAGGCGCGAAATAGCCGGCCAGGTCCTGTTCGATGCCTTCAGCCGCGGCCGGTACGCCACGGACGCATCGATCTATCAGATGATGCCGCTCGGCGTCGTGGTGCCGGCGCGCGTCGAGGATGTGCACGCCGTGATTGCGGCGGCGCGCGAGGAGGGCGTGCCGATCCTGCCGCGCGGCGGGGGCACCTCTCAATGCGGGCAGACCGTCAACCACGCCCTGGTCGTGGACACTTCCCGCCATCTCAATCGCATTCTCGAGCTCGACGTGCCGGGGCGCCGTTGTGTCGTCGAGCCGGGCATCGTGCTCGACGAGCTCAATCGGGCGTTGCAGCCCCATGGGCTCTGGTTCCCCGTCGACATCTCGACCGGCTCTCGCGCCACCATTGGCGGCATGGCGGGCAACAACTCCTGCGGCGCCCGCTCGATCCGCTTTGGCACCATGCGCGACAACGTGCTCGCCATCGACGCCATCCTGGCGGACGGCTCGGAGCTGCGCTTCGGCCCCGTCGCGTCGGCGCCCGGCGATGGAGAGCGGTCGCTCGCCGATGCAGACATGGCCGGCCATGCCCTCGTTCGCGACATGCTGGCGCTCGGCGCGCACGAGGCGGAGGAGATCGAGCGGCGCTTCCCCAGGCTGTTGCGCCGTGTGGGGGGCTACAACATCGACGCCCTCGCGCCCCGGCCTGAAGGCAACAACCTCGCCCACCTCCTGGTCGGCTCCGAGGGCACCCTCACCTATTTCAAGGCCATCACCCTCAAGCTCGCGCCAGTCCTGAGAAGCAAGGTTCTGGGCGTCTGCCACTTTCCCACCTTCTACCGGGCCATGGATGCGGCCCAGCACCTGGCGGCGCTCGATCCCATGGCCATCGAGCTCATCGACTCCACCATGATCGCCCTTGCCAGCGATATCGACATGTTCCGCGCCACCATTGGGCGTTTCGTCGTCGGCGAGCCCGCCGCGCTGCTGCTGGTCGAGTTCGCCGAGGACACGCCGGAGGCGAATCTGGAGAAGCTCGATGCCCTCGAAGAGGTGATGGCGGGCCTCGGCCTCTCCTGGCAGGGCGAGGAGGCGAGGCGTGGCGGCGTCGTTCGCGTGACCGACGCGGGGCTGCAGGCGGCCATATCGCAGGTGCGCCGCGCCGGGCTCAACATCGTCATGTCCATGAAGGATGAGGGAAAACCGGTCTCCTTCGTCGAGGACTGCGCGGTCGCGCTGGAGGACCTCGCGGACTACACCGCCGCCATGACCGAGATCTTCCGCAAGCACGGCACGAGCGGCACCTGGTACGCGCACGCTTCCGTGGGCTGCCTGCACATCCGCCCCATCCTCAACCTCAAGCAGGAGAAGGATGTGCGCGCCATGCGGGCCATCGCCGAGGAGACCTTTGCCCTCGTGCGCAAGTACAAGGGATCGCATTCCGGCGAGCATGGGGACGGCATCGCCCGCTCGGAGTTCCACGAGGCCATGTTCGGCCCCCGCATCACGGCCGCCTTCGAAACCGTGAAGCGCCGTTTCGATCCCGCGGGCCTGTTCAATCCGGGCAAGATCGTGTCACCGCCCCGCATGGACGACCGCAGCCTGTTCCGCTATGGCCCGGACTATGCGGTCGGGCCGCTCGAGACCGAGCTCGACTGGTCGGCCTGGCCCGGCGGCGGTGGCGGCTTCCAGGGCGCGGTCGAGATGTGCAACAACAATGGCGCCTGCCGCAAGCTCGCCGGCGGGGTCATGTGCCCCTCCTTCCGGGTGACCCGCAATGAGCGCGATGTCACGCGCGGCCGGGCCAACGTGCTGCGCCTCGCCATCTCCGGCCAGCTTGGCGAGGATGCGCTCGTCTCCGACGCCATGTGGGAGGCGATGCAACTTTGCGTGTCCTGCAAGGCCTGCCGGCGCGAATGCCCCACCGGCGTGGACATGGCACGGATGAAGATCGAGGTCCTGGCGGCGCGGGCCCGCGATCGGGGCATCTCGCTGCACCACCGGCTCATCGCCTATCTGCCGCGCTACGCGCCCATGGCATCCCGCCTCGCACGGCTGATGAACGCGCCGAATGCGGTGCCGGGGCTCGCCCGTGCGCTCGAGGCCATCACCGGCTTTTCCGCGCGCCGCCCCCTGCCGTCATGGCACGGCGCGCCCTTCCGCGATGGCGAGTGCGCCGCACCGGGCGCGCCGGACGCGATCCTGTTCGCCGACACCTTCAACCGCTATTTCGAGCCGGCCAATCTGCGCGCGGCCCGGCGCGTTCTGAACGCCGCCGGCATCGCCGTCGCCTCTGCCACGCCCCGCGACACAGGCAGGCCGCTCTGTTGCGGGCGCACCTTCCTCGCGGCGGGGCTGGTGCAGGAGGCGAGGGTCGAGGCCGCACGCCTGATCGAGGCGCTGCTGCCCCATGCGGAGCAGGGCAGGCCCATCGTGGGGCTGGAGCCGAGCTGTCTCTTGTCCCTGCGCGACGAGCTCCCCTCTCTCCTGCCCGGCCCGCAGGCGGAGCGCATCGCGAGCCAGGCGCTGACCTTTGAGGAATATCTCGCGCCCAGGCTGGCGGCCGGCGCGATCCGGCTCGAACTCGCCTCTCGGGCGCGCTCGGTGCTCCTGCACGGCCATTGCCACCAGAAGGCGTTCGATGTTCTCGGCGATGCCGAAACCCTCCTGCGTCTCGTGCCGGGAGCGGCGGTCACGGTGATCGAGTCGGGATGCTGCGGCATGGCGGGCGCATTCGGCTATGGCGCGGATACCTTCGAGATATCCATGCAGATGGGCGAGCTCGCCCTCTTTCCCGCCATTCGCGACAGCGATCCCGAGGCGTGGATCGTCGCCGACGGCATATCCTGCCGGCACCAGATCGCCGACGGCACCGGCCGGCGGGCGATCCACGTGGCAAAGCTCTTGGAAATGGCCCTCGAAGCAGACTAGGCTGACCCCCATGACGACGGAACCCAATATCGCCACCATCGCGCGACGCCCTCTGCACATGGAGCTCGTCGACTGCCTGCGCGACATGATCGTGGAAGGCACGCTGCCGCCGGGGAGCAAGATCCCGGAGCGGGATTTGTGCGAGCGCTTCGGAGTATCGCGCACGCCCATGCGCGAGGCCTTGAAGGTGCTCGCCGTCGAGGGGCTGATCCTGCTCTCGCCGAACAGGGGCGCGTGGGTGAGCAAGCTCACCATTGGCGATCTGGAGGAGGTGTTCCCCGTCATGGGCGCGCTCGAGGCGCTGTCCGGCGAGCTCGCCTGCGAGCGCATCACCGACGAGCAGCTCGCCGACATTCGCGCGGCCCATGAGGAGATGGTGGAGCATTATCGCGCAGGCCGGCGGGCCGACTATTTTCGCCTCAACCGGCAAATCCATCATGCCATCCTGGAGGCGGCGGGCAATGCAACGCTCGCGGCCCAATATCGCGCGCTGGACGCACGGCTTCGCCGGGCGCGCTATCTGGCGAACGTGTCCGACCGGCGCTGGGCACAGGCCGTTGCCGAGCATGAGCAGATTCTCGCGGCCCTCGCCGCACGCGACGGCACGAAGCTCGCGGCGGTTCTCAAGCAGCATTTGAGGAACAAGTTCGAGACCGTGCGGGAGTGGCTCGCGGATCATGGCGAGCGGTAGGCGGCTTCGAAAAGAGCATGCCGGCACGGGCTGCGGGCCTCCACCGCCTTTCCTTGCGCGCCCAGGGGGCCCTTAAGGCGAATTGACGGTCCTCGGCCGCGCGCGGACCATGCCATCCGGGCGCGGCGTCTCCCTTCCCCCCGTGGAAGGGGCCTGCGCGGGGGAGCGGAGCGGGAGGGCGCGCGCATGCCACATTCCACCTATCTGCCACAGGCCATGGGCTCGGCGCGGATCACGCCCGGGGGGCCGTTCGAGGCGGGCAGCTTCGCCTCGCTCACCCTCACCTATACCGCCGGGCCGTTCGGCATCGACGATACTGGCAGCCTCAAGATCGTGCATCGCTTCGCGAGCGACATGGGCCGGCCCCAGTTCGACGACCCCAGGGCACCCAACTATGTCACCGTCGAGGCCTCGAACGGGGCGGTGCTCGATGTGCGCTACGACAAGAAGATGAACATCCGCCCCTGGGACAAGACCCTCTATATCAAGGTGGTGCGCGGCTATCTCACCGAGGGCGACCGGATCATCGTGCGCTTTGGCGATCCGCGCGAGGGCAGCCCCGGCATGCGCCTGCAGACCTTCTGCGAGGAGAGTTTCGAGTTCCGCGTCCTCGTCGATGCCATCGCCACATGCGACTATGTGGAGCTTCCCGAGCAGCCGGCCATCGCCATCGTTCCCGGGCCGCCCGCCCGCTGGGTGGCGGTGCTGCCGACCCTGCGCGCCGTGGGCGAGCCCTTCCGGCTCTGTCTCAAGGGCGAGGACCGGTGGGGCAACCCGTCCGACCAATGCGCCGGCACCTTCGCGCTGCGCCCGAGCCTGCCCGTCGAGGGCCTGCCCGGGGCCGTGACCTTCGCGCCCGGCGCCTTCTCGCGC
>JALUTE010000351.1 GCA_027058255.1 Methyloligella sp.
CGGCGACGAAGCGGATCAGCGCGTCCCGGGCCTGCGGCTCGCGGGTGACGGCGCACCGTCGCAGGGGCTCGTGTGGTCGCTCATCCCGCGGTGCCGCCTTGCGATGTCGCGCCTTCGCTTTCGTTTTCGCCATCCGCCTTCACGCTTGCAGCGCTCGCCTCGCCAGCCTCGGCCGCCGCTTCCATCTGCCCGGTTTGCGGGCTCTCGGCCGCCTCGCCCTCGGCTTCGCCGCCTTCGCCCTCTTCGGCCTGGCTTTCGCTCTCGTCCTCGCCCTCACCCGTGCTCGTGACGTCCTCGACCGCGACCCAGCCCGCCATGACGCGGGCCGTCATGATCATGTCCTCGGCCTCCTCCCGGCTGATGTCGAAACCGTCGAGAATGCCGGGATGGCGCTGCGTCTCGCCGTCCGTCTTCTCGTGCCAGCCCATCAGGTCGTCGCTGGCGCAGCCGGCCAGATCCTCGATGCTGCGGATGTCGTTCTCGCCGAAGGCCACCAGCATCGCCGTGGTGACGCCGGGCACCTGGGCGAGCTCGTCCTTCACGCCGAGCTCCTTGCGCCGGGCGTCGCGCTCCTCCTCCAGGCGCGCGAGATAGTCCCGCGCCCGGGTCTGGATCTCGTCGGCCATGTCCTCGTCGAAGCCCTCGATGGCCACGACCTCGGACGGGTCCACATAGGCCACCTCCTCGACCGAGCCGAAGCCTTCGGAGACGAGAAGCTGGGCGATGACCTCGTCCACGTCGAGGGTGTCCATGAACATCTGCGTGCGCTCGGCGAACTCCTTCTGCCGGCGCTCGGACTCCTGGGCCTCGGTCAGGATGTCGATCTCCCAGCCCGTGAGCTGGGAGGCGAGGCGCACATTCTGCCCGCGCCGGCCGATGGCGAGCGAGAGCTGGTCGTCCGGCACCACCACCTCGATGCGCTCGGCCTCCTCGTCGAGGACGACCTTGACCACCTCGGCGGGCGCGAGGGCATTGACGATGAAGCTCGCCGCGTCCTCGGACCACTGGATGATGTCGATCTTCTCGCCCTGAAGCTCGTTCACCACGGCCTGCACGCGCTGGCCGCGCATGCCGACACAGGCACCGACCGGGTCGATGGCGCTGTCTCGGGAGATCACGGCGATCTTGGCGCGGCTGCCCGGGTCGCGCGCCACCGACTTGATCTCCACGATGCCGTCATAGATCTCCGGCACCTCCTGCGCGAACAGCTTGGCCATGAACTCGGGCCGCGTGCGCGAGAGGAAGATCTGCGGGCCGCGCTGGGTCCGCTCGACCTTATATATGTATCCGCGGATCCGATCGCCATAGCGGAAATTCTCCCGCGGAATGGTCTCGTCCCGGCGCACGATGGCCTCGGCCCGGCCGAGATCGACGATCACATTGCCATATTCGACCCGCTTGACCACGCCGTTGACGATCTCGCCGGCGCGGTCCTTGTACTCCTCGTACTGGCGTTCACGCTCGGCCTCGCGCACCTTCTGGACGATGACCTGCTTGGCGTTCTGTGCGGCCACGCGCCCGAAGTCGAGCGGGGGCAGCTCCTCCTCGACGAACCCGCCAAGCTCCGCCGTCTTGTCGCGCCTCCTGGCCTCCTCGAGGGTGATCTGGGTCGCCTCGTTCTCGACCTCCTCGACGATCTCGAGCCGGCGCACCAGCCGGATCTCCCCCGTCTTGGGGTCGATGCGCGCCTGAATGTCGTTCTCGCTGCCATAGCGCGAGCGCGCCGCCTTCTGAATGGCATCCTCCATCGCCTCGATGACCACCTCGCGGTCGATGGCCTTCTCGCGGGCGACGGCGTCCGCAATCTGCAGCAGCTCGAGCCGGTTTGCGGCAACCCCCATCTGGGTCATGAAACAAGCCTCCGAAATACAGTCTCGACAGTCGGTCCGTGTTCTCTGGCCGTGCCCTCTGGCGCATTGGCGGCGATGCCGCTCACGCCGATTTTCCCTCCGATCTCGATCTCGATCGCGCGAGGGCGGTGCGCAAGAGCGCGTCCGTGAGCACGAGCTTGGCGGTCGCGATCATGGTCACCGGCAGGCCGATGACCACGGCGCCGCCATGGTCCGGCAAATCCACCTCCAGCCGCACCTCGCCGGCCTCCAGCCCCTCGATGCGGCCGCGAAAGCGCTTGCGCCCCTCGATGGGCTCGGTGGGCTCCAGCTTGGCCTCGAAGCCGGCCCAGGTCTCGAAATCCGACGGCCGCGTCAACGGGCGGTCGATGCCGGGGGAGGAGACCTCCAGATTGTAGCGCTCGGAGAGGCCGTCCCAGGCATCCAGAAGCGGTGAGAGATCCCGCGAGAGGCGGGCGCAGTCCTCGACGCTCATGGTCCCGTCGGGGCGCTCGGCCATGATCTGCACCGTGCCGCCGTCGCGACCCGAGACCACGACCCGGACCAGCCGGAAGCCGAGGCCCTCGATGGCCGGCTCCGCGACGCGCGCCACCTCGCCCGCGAGTCCCGTCTCGCGCACGAAGCGCTCGTTCTGCCGCTCGTCCTGCGATGCGTCTGTCAATGCCACGACTTCGATGTCCGTGCTCCGATGTCCGAGCTCCGCTCGCCGGTGCCCTGCGGGCGCCCTGCGACGCGCCGCCTGGCTCTGGCCCATCGATGAGCCCACACGCATTCGCCCCGCTTGGCTCCCACTCGAAGGCCGGGGCCATCACGGAACGACCAAAACAAAAAGAGCGGACCCTCCGGGCCCACTCTCGAAGTTGAGATGATCATGAGCCGTCAAACTATACGCCCCGGCGCCGCAAGTTTCAAGGCGCAAGTGCGGGCGCAACAGCTCGGGCCGGCGCGTGCGGCAGGGCGGCCTCTTGCATCGCCCGACATTCGCCGCGATACTTGACCGGCATGGATTCGCGGATCACACAGTCGAGCAACACGGTCGGGATTTCTGTCATGGGGAGCGAGCATGAGGCGGGGCTGCGCGAAAAACTCGCACAGCTCAAGCAGGAGCATCGGGACCTGGACGATGCCATCACCGCGCTGGAGACGTCGGGCAAGGGCGATCAGCTCCAGATCACCCGTTTGAAAAAGAAGAAGCTTCATATCAAGGACGAGATCAGCGCGCTCGAGGAGCAGCTCCACCCGGACATCATCGCCTGAGCGCTCGCGCAAGGTGGCACCGGCGCCCCGGAGAGGCAGACGGGGCGCTTCGAGGGGAGGGTCTGCGAGCGATCGGGACGGTTCGCGAGATGGCGGAAAGGCGTTGCCGGTTGGCAGAGCGATGTCCGCCGGCAAGGCGGAGTCGCTT
>JALUTE010000352.1 GCA_027058255.1 Methyloligella sp.
GCCTTGGAAGGCGCGCCCGGCAAGGTGGTGCGCGGCAAGACCAAGATCTCCCGCTTCATGGCCGCCGAGCTCAAGGGGGTGGATTTCAAGATCGAGCCCGAGGGACGCCAGGAGCAGCTCATCCTCATGGGGCGCAAGACCAAATGGACCTGGTTCGTCACGCCCCTGCGGCCGGGGCCGAACAAGCCCCTGATCCTCGAGCTCTACGCGCAGCTACGCGAGGGCGAGACCATTCTGCCGCCCGTGTCCATCCGCACCTTCCAGGCGCGCATCAATGTGGATGTGCGCTGGTGGGACTGGCTTCTCATTCAGGCGCGGGCGGTGGAGCCCATCTATGGCATCCTTGCCGCCCTCGCCGGTATCGGCTCGTTCCTGATGTTCGTCATGCGCCGCGCCGCGCGCCGCCGTCGCCCCTCCTGATGCGTCCGGGCCTCGGGCCTTGCACGCGCACAGCTCCTGCTATGCGCCGCGGCGCTCGCGCGAGAGCAGGTAGAGCCCCGAGCCGATGATGACGAGCCCGCCGAGAAGCGTCCACATGTCCGGCACGTCGCCGAAGAGGACATAGCCGAGGGCCGTCATCGACAGGAGCCCGATATAGACGAAGGGCGCGAGGATGGGCGCCGGCGCGTGCTGGTGCGCCTTGACCAGAAGCCAGTGGCCGACCCCGCCCGTGAGGCCGAGGGAGACGAGAAGCGCCCATGTGAGCACGTCGTCCGGCCAGATCCACACAGCGACGGCGAAGGGCGCCATCACCAGGAGGCCCGCCAAGGGTGTGTAGGCCTGGCTGACCGCTTCCTCGTCATGGGCTGCCACGAAACGGGTGCCGATATTGTAGAGCGCATAGGAGAGCGCGGCGGCGAAGGAGAAGGCGATGGCCGGATGCACGCCGCCGAAGCCCGGGCGCATGACCAGGACGATGCCGAGGAAGCCGACGATGATGGCGGTGAGGCGCCGCCAGCCGACCCATTCGTCCAGCAGCGGCCCCGAGAGCGCCGCGACGATGAGGGGCGTGGTGAAGAAGATGGTGATGGTCTGGTCGAGCCTCAGATATTTCACGGCGAAGAAATTGGCGACCGTTGCCCCCATCATGAAGGCGGAGCGCAGCCATTGCTGGCCGGGCCGGCGCGCCGATCGGGCGATGCGCACGCTGCGCACCGGGCCGAGCATGGCCATGATCAGGAGCGCATTGCCGATGAAGCGGATCCAGATGATCTGGGCGACCGGCACCGCCGAGACCTGGGCGAGATATTTGGCGGTGGCATCGAGCACGGAAAAGGAGACGATCGCCGCACACATCATGGCGATGGCCTTGAGGCGCTTGGCCCGGTCGCGGGCGTCACGGGGGTCGGAATGGGCGCGTTGCATGGCGTGTCTATAGCCTGTTCGGGCGGGCGGGGCTCTTGGTCGATCGGATGCGCATGGCGGCTGCCGGTCTCGACCCGGGGCGTGCTCGCGAGAGTCCCGGGCGGGCTGGCGATGCCGCGCGCTGTGCGCAGGCCCGCCATGCGATCACACGGTCATGTGGTCATGCGGTCCTGCCTTCAAGCCGGGCCTTGGCGCGGTCCCGGCCGATGAGGGGCAGGAGGGCGCGCAGCTCCGGGCCGCGCTCGCGGCCCGTGAGCGCAAGGCGCAGCGGATGGAAGAGCGCCCGGCCCCTGGCGCCCGTCTCGGCCTTGATCCGGTCCGTCCAGGCGCGCCAGGTCCCCTCATCCCAGGGCTCGGGCGGCAGAAGCGCGGCGGCCCTGGCTGAGAAGGCGGCATCCTCGATCACCGGGGTGACCGGTCCCGAGACCACGGCCTGCCAGTCGTCCACCTCGTCGAAGCGGGCGAGATTGGGGCGAACCGCCTCCCAGAAGGCCTTGCCGCCGGTGATGCCCCGGGCCGCGAGCCGGTCGGCCACCGCCTCGAAAGGCGTCGCATGCAGCAATCGGGCATTGAGGGCGCGCAGCTCCTCCACGTCGAAGCGCGCCGGAGCCCGGGAGAGCTTGGCGAAATCGAACATCTCGGCCATGGCGTCGAGGCTCGAGAAGGGGCGCACCGCCTCGCTCGAGCCGACGGTCGCCGCATAGCTCGCAACCGCCAGCGGCTCCAGCCCCTCCTCGCGCAGCGCCGCGACGGTGAGGGCGCCGAGGCGCTTGGAGAGCGCCTCGCCATCGGGCCCGACCAGAAGGTTGTGATGGGCGAAGACGGGCGGGCGGGCGCCGAGGGCCTCGAAGAGCTGAATCTGAACGGCCGTGTTGGTGACATGGTCCTCGCCGCGGATCACATGGGTGATGGCGAAGTCGATATCGTCCACGACGCTTGGCAGGGTGTAGAGCCAGGACCCGTCCGCGCGCACCAGCACCGGGTCCGACACCGAGCCGAGATCGACCTCCTGGCGCCCGCGCACCAGGTCCTCCCACACCACCGGCGTCGGCCGGATGGCAGCGCCCTCGCGCGGATCGCCGTCGGTATTGGCGAGCAGGAACCGCCAGTGCGGCTTTCGCCCCTCGGCCTCGAGCCGCCGGCGCTCTGACGCGTCGAGGCGCAGCGCGGCCCGGTCGTAGATGGGGGGCAGCCGGCGGGCGCGCTGGCGCCGGCGCTTGGCCTCGAGCTCCTCGGCCGTCTCATAGCAGGGATAGAGCCGGCCTGCCGCCTTCAGCCGCTCGACGGCCGCCTCATAGGCCGCCACGCGCTCCGACTGGCGTGCCTCCAAGTCCCAGTCGAGGCCGAGCCAGGAGAGATCCTCGCGGATCGCCTCGGCGAATTCCTCGCGCGAGCGCTCCCGGTCCGTGTCGTCGAGGCGCAGCAGGAAGCGGCCCGGCGCCCCGCCCGGGCGGTGGGCGAACAGCCAGTTGAAGAGCGCCGTGCGGATATTGCCCACATGCAGCCGGCCCGTGGGGCTCGGCGCGAAACGCACCATGGGGGACGAGGCAAGGGCGTCGGTCATGACATTTGGCTCGCGCGGCGTGAGTCACATCCGCGCCGATATGGCACGGGCGTGCTGTGGGCCTGGTCTGGCGCCTGAGGCCGCGGGGTGCGGGGCCAGTCGGAACGCGGGGCATTTCGGGAGATGCGTGGCACAGGCGCTCGGGAACCCATACGCCCTCGCGCGCCGGTCTTCAAGCGCGCGCATTCGCGGGCGCACGGCTCGGGAGCGTGATGCGGAAGAGGGCGCCCCGGCGGCTCTCGACAAGGGCGATGCGCCCCCCATGGGCCTGCACGAGCTCGGCGGCGATGGCAAGGCCAAGGCCGGTT
>JALUTE010000353.1 GCA_027058255.1 Methyloligella sp.
GCCAAAAACTGATGCGTTGGCGCGTCGGCCTTCAGCTCGTCGCCATCGTCATCGTCATGGCCGCGATCTATTTCGCCTCTTGAGGACGCGCAGCATGGTGGTTCTGAACAAGATCTACACCCGCGGGGGCGACAAGGGCACGACCGCGCTCGGCACGGGTGCGCGGGTTCCCAAGGACGATCTGCGCATCGCCGCCTATGGCACGGTGGACGAGACCAACGCCGCCATCGGCGTCGCCCGGGCGCAGCTTGGGCCCGACGAGGGAGAGCTCGACCGGATGCTGACCGCCATTCAGAACGACCTCTTCGACCTGGGCGCGGACCTGTGCACGCCGGAGGGGGTGAGCGAAAGGGGCGGAGAGGAGGGCGATGCGGCGGCGGAGCGGCTCCGCATCACACCCGGACAGGTCGCCCGCCTCGAGCGGGAGATCGACGCCATGAACGGCGCGCTGGCGCCGCTGCGCTCCTTCGTCCTGCCAGGGGGGAAGCCGGCGGCGGCGGCCCTGCATGTGGCCCGCACGGTCTGCCGGCGCGCCGAGCGGCTGATGGTCGCACTGGCGGCCCGCGAGGGCGAGCAGGTCGGCGCGCCGGCCCTCGCATACATCAACCGACTGTCCGATTTCCTGTTCGTTGCGAGCCGCTATGTCAACGACAGGGGCGCGGCGGACACGCTCTGGGAGCCCGGGCGGAACCGCTGAGCCCTGCTGGCGCCCAGCGCCGCAGGCGCGCCGACCATTCCGTGACGTGTCGCCTCTCAACAGGGGCGACAGGAGAGGCGACAGGGGCAAGATCAAGATGTGCGCCCCGAGGGCAGGAAAACCCGGGAAGCTATGGAGGCCACGCCCGGAATCGAACCGGGGTAAACGGATTTGCAGTCCGCTGCGTCACCACTCCGCCACGTGGCCGTCGATACGCTCGGTATCGGTCGATGCGTTTGCAAGTATTCATGCTCTGCATCCGGTTCGCAAGCCCCGCCCTCGACAGGTGCTCCGCTCACGGATGATTGCCCGGGCGATGCGTGTTGACGCCGCCCTCGCCGGCAGATAACGGGATTGCAGGCCGCGCTGTCAAGATGACATTCCACCCGCGGGACGTTTTTCGCAAGGGGGGGCCGTGCGGCCCGATGGACACTGGCCGGCACGCCCTCGTGCGGTTAAGATTTGCGCCCCCCGAGACGCCCCCGATGGCACAGCGAGGGGCAAGCAGCAAGGCCAGCGGAGAGAGGCGGCATGACCGATTTCGCAGTGCAGCGGCGCAATATGGTGGAAAGCCAGATCCGGCCGAACGACGTCACGGATAGGGCCATTCTCGCCGCCATGCTCGAGGTTCCGCGCGAGATGTTCGTGCCGGCCTCCCAGCGCCCTCTCGCCTATGCGGACGCGCCGGTGCCGGTGGCCGGCGGGACAAGGGAGCGGCCACGCATGCTCGCCACGCCCATGGTGCTCGCCAAGCTCATTCAGCTCGCGGAGGTCCGGCCGAGCGATCTCGTGCTCGATGTGGGCTGTGCGACCGGCTATTCGACAGCGCTGCTGGCGCGGCTCGCCGACGCGGTGGTGGGGCTCGAATGCGATCCCGGTCTCGCGGAGCGCGCCAGCAAGGCCCTTGCGGAGCTCGGCGTGGACAATGCCGCCATTCTTACCGGTTCTCTGGAGAAGGGGTGCCCGGAGGAAGGGCCCTACGATGTCATCGTCCTGAATGGCAGCGTGCCGGAGGTGCCGAAAGCGCTGCTCGATCAGCTCAAGGACAATGGCCGGGTGGTGGCGGTGATCGCCCGGTCGCAGAGCGGGTTTGGCAAGGCGACCCTCATTCGCCGGATCGCGTCCGGCACCAGCCATCTCCCGGCCTTCGATGCCGCCTTGCCGCCCCTGCCCGGCTTCGAGCGTGCACCGGCCTTCTCGCTCTGATCGCGCCCCCGGTCAAGGCGGGCCAATCGACCCGCACTGTCTCCCGTATGCAACGCAATCGTCTTCGCATGCGGGCGCAACAGGGATTTTGCTTCGACGAATCAGCCGAATTGGCTAGAATTGATTCGATAGCTGAATGGTTTGGCGATCGGGGTGGCGCGGGCGACCCGCTTTGGGGTGGGTTGTGGTGTGCGCCGCGATTGGCATGCGTGACTCCTACCGCCGGTTCCAGTGGAGACATGATGGGCGACCAGGAATCATTGGTCGGTTGCGGTAACGACATGTGCTGGCCGCGCGGGCGGTTGGCGCGTGCTCTCGCGGCAGTCGCGCTGATGTCCGGCATAGTGCTTGCCGCCCCCGGGGCGCACGCCGAAAGGCTCAAGGATGCCCTGGCAGCGGCCTATGCCAATAATCCCCAATTGCGCGCCGAACGCGCGCGGCTGAGGGCGATCGACGAGGAGGTGGCGCGAGCCAAGTCCGGCTTTCGCCCGACGGTGACGGGTGAGGCGAGCCGGTCCTTCAAGCGGTCCAACACCGAGAACCGCCCGAGCGTCTCTTCTTTTTTCGGCCGGCGTTTCGACAGCACCAGTGACGGCCCGTCTCATCCCGGCAGTTTTTCGGCCACCCTGAGGCAATCCGTGTTCAGCGGATTTCGCACGCTCAACGCCATGCGCGAGGCGGAGGCCAATGTGCGCGCCGGGCGCGAGGATCTGAGGCGCATCGAGCAATCGGTGCTGCTGGAGGCCATCACCGCTTATATGGACGTCGTCCGGGACAGGGCGATCGTCCGCCTCAGGCGCAACAATGTGAAGGTGCTGTCACGCGACCTCAAGGCGACCCGAGATCGCTTCGCTGTCGGCGAGGTCACCAAGACCGATGTGGCGCAGGCCCGCGCACGCCGCGCCAGGGCCGTCTCCGCGCTCGATCTCGCCAAGTCCAACCTGCGCACCAGCCGCGGCGTGTTCGAGCGCATTGTCGGCCATTCGCCCGACGGGCTGGCAGAGGCCTTTCCGATGGAGCGGCTCCTGCCCCGTTCCCTCGAGGAGGCGCTGCGCATCGGACAGAGCGAGAACCCGTCGGTGCTCGCGGCGGTGTTCCGCGAGGAGGCCGCGCGCTATGCCATCGACCGGATCAAGGGCGAGCTGCTTCCCGAGGTGAGTGTCGAGGCCCGTTACGACCGGCAGTACAATCCCTCGCGCACCACGTCGGACACCGAGACGACCACGGTCACGGGCCGCGTGACCGTGCCATTCTATCAGGGGGGCGAGGTGTCGGCCCGTGACCGTGGTCGTCTCGGTGTCCGACGTGGTGCGCGAGGG
>JALUTE010000354.1 GCA_027058255.1 Methyloligella sp.
GTTCCGCCCGGGATCAGCCGACCAGGCGGGTGATGGTGGCGCCACAGCCGCTGAGCTTTTCCTCCAGGCGCTCGAAACCGCGATCCAGATGATAGACGCGGTGGACCACCGTCTCGCCCTCTGCCATGAGGCCGGCGATGACCAGGGAGACCGAGGCGCGCAAATCCGTCGCCATCACCTGGGCACCATGCAGCGCCGGCACGCCGCGCACCACCGCCTGCTCGCCCTGAAGGGTGATGTCGGCGCCGAGGCGCGCCAGCTCCTGCACATGCATGAAGCGGTTCTCGAAAATGGTCTCGCGGATGGTGCTGGTGCCCGCTGCGCGGGTCATCAGGGCCATGAGCTGGGCCTGCAGATCGGTGGGAAAGCCGGGAAAGGGGCGGGTCTCCACCTGAACCGGCTCGATCTCGCCGCCATTGCGGGCCACGCGAAGGCCGCGATTGGTCTCCGTGATGGTGACGCCGGCTGAGGTGAGGATCTGCAGGGCCGCCTCGAGAAGATCGGCGCGGGCGCCTTCGAGAAGCACCTCGCCGCCGGTCGCCGCCACGGCCATGGCATAGGTGCCGGTCTCGATGCGGTCGGGCAGGACCGTGTGAACGGCACCCTCGAGGCTGTCGGTGCCCTGGATGCGCAGGGTGCTCGTGCCGATGCCTTCGATGGTCGCGCCCATGCGCACCAGGCAACGGGCGACGTCCGACACCTCGGGCTCGCGGGCGGCATTCTCGAGGACGGTCTCGCCCCTGGCGAGCACGGCTGCCATCATCACGTTCTGGGTGGCGCCGACCGACACCTTGGGGAAGATGATGCGCGCGCCGGTGAGCCCCGAGGGCGCGCGGGCGACCACATAGCCCTCCTCGATGTCGATCTCGGCGTCGAGGGCCTTGAGGCCGGCCAGGTGCAGGTCCACCGGCCGGGTGCCGATGGCGCAGCCACCGGGGAGCGAGACGCGTGCGCGGCCCTCGCGCGCCAAGAGCGGGCCGAGCACCCAGAAGCTGCCGCGCATGCGCGAGACCATCTCATAGGGCGCGACGGTGTCGACGATGTCGCGGGCGGTGAGGTGGAATGTCTCGCCCAGATAGCGCGCCGGGCCGGGGCGTTTGCCGTCCACCGCCAGATCCACGCCGTGATTGCGCAGAATGCGGGCCAGCAGGTTGACATCCGCCAGGTTGGGCACGTTCTTGAGGGTCAGCGTCTCGGGCGTGAGAAGGCTCGCGATCATCAGCGGCAGCGCCGCGTTCTTCGCGCCCGAGATGGGGATCGTGCCTTCGAGGCGCCGGCCGCCCGTGATGCTGATTCGGTCCATGATCGCTGTCTTCAGCCTTCCGATTCGTTGCCCGTATCGGGGGCGCGCCCCGGTCCAGGCGATGCGCCGTCGCTTGAAGCCCGGGCGCGGCGGGCGCGGGCCTGAGCCTTGCGCCGCCGAAGGTTCTCGCGAAGGGCCTCGGCCAGGCGTGCCTTGCGGTCGCAGGCCCCCTTGTCGCTGGCGCGGGTGGTTCGTCTGTCGCCCCGGGATGGCGATCCCATGACCCTCTTGCTCCATGCACGATTCGTTGCGGGTATGAAACAAGACGCGCTTGCGATTGCAAGCCCGCTATGGCAGTTTCGCCGCGGTCTTCGAATCCTCACAAGCCGCCGTAGCTCAGGGGTAGAGCGCGCCCTTGGTAAGGGCGAGGTCGAGTGTTCAATTCACTCCGGCGGCACCAGAGGGTTGCGCCTTTCCCCGTCGATTTGCCTCGCCGGTCCCGAGCCGGGACGGCCTGCAAGGCCATGGATACCATGATTGCGATTTCTCGCCGCGCTTAGATGCTCGGCAAGACCCCTCTCCTATTGTCGGCATCATCGTGAGTGGTTCGTGAACGGGTGCGGCCTGCACCCCGGGAGGGAGACGTGATGGTTCGGTTCTTTCGCAACGCCCTGATCGCCGGTATCGGTGCGATGGTCTTGCTGTCGCTCACAGGCGTCGGCGCGGCCCAGGCCTTCGGCTGGCACGCCCATGACGGCGCGCGCACGCTTGCCTGCTACAAGAAGGTGCGGCGGGCCCCGACTTACGGATATGTGACGCGGCGCGTTCTGGTGCGGCCGGGTTGGCGGGAGGTCGTCACGCTCCCGGCCGTCTATGCGGAGCGCCGGCGGCGCGTGCTGGTCCGGCCCGGGCGGCGGGTGTGGCATCACATGCCGGCCCGCTACGACTATGTGCGCGAGAGGCGCGTCGTGCGGCCCGCCTATACACGCTGGGTGCACAAGCGCGGCCTGTTTCACGATCATCGGCTTTGCAAGGTGGTGGTGCCGGCCCGTGTCACCACGGTGACGCGCCGGGTGATGGTGGCGCCGCCGCGGCGCATCGCATCCTATGAGCCACCCGTCTATCGCTGGGTCTCGGAGCGGGTTCTGGTGCGGCCCACCAAGCACAAGGTGATCTTCCATGCGCCCGAATACCGGCTGGTGCGCGAGCGGGTGATCACCCATCCGGGGGGATGGGCCTGGGTGCCGGTGCGGCCGGGCTGCTGACCTGAGGCGGTGTGAGGGGCGGTCCGGCCACGGCCGGCACCGTTCGGGGGAAGCCGAGAAGAGGCGCGGCCGGGGGGCTCGCGCCTCTTCTTTTTGTGGTTATTTCCTCTCGCCTTCGAAGGCTGTTGGACCGCTCACGCCGGCAGGCGCGCCCGTGCGGCCGGTGAGGATCAATCCGCGGGCACCTCGAACAGGTCTGCGACGGCGATCTCCATGCCGGGCGGGTCGAAGCGGAGCCGACCGTCGGCAAGGATGTGGGTCAGTATGGTCGTTGAATCCTGGCGCTCGTGATGAATTACGGGCGGCCCGTCCGGGTTCAGGATCAGATAGTGCCGGATGCTCGGAACGGCGAAATAGGTTGCGACCTTGTACTCGATGTCGATCCTGCGCGTCGAAGGCGAGCCCACCTCGACGACGATAAGGGGCTCGGGGACCTCGACGGCATCGGCCGGCAGTTTCGGGCCGCAATAGACCAGGGCGTCGGGCTCATGCGCCGTATAGTCCGACACGCGAACGGTCGCGCCATCGGGGAGCATGTGGCAGTCGAGCCCGGCCTTTCGGATTGCCCGAAAGAGCGCCGTCTGCACGGCGTATTTCACCTCCCCATGGCGGGCACGCTCGGCGGCCATGGAATAGGGCACGCCCTCGAAGAGCTCCCAGCGGCCGGGATGTGTCTCGGCCCAGGTCAGGAACTCGTCGACGGTCATT
>JALUTE010000355.1 GCA_027058255.1 Methyloligella sp.
CTATTCGCGCGGCTACAGCGCAGGCTGCGTGCGCGTGCGCAAGGTGCTGGATCTCGCCGCCTGGCTGCTCAAGGAGCAGGACGGCTGGAACCGGGCCCGCATCGACAGCATCATTGCCTCGGGCGTGAGCGAGAACGTCAAGCTCAAGGAGCCGGTTCCCGTCTATTTCGTCTATGTCACCGCCTGGGCGCGTGCGGACGGCTCGGTGCACTTCCGTGACGACATCTACAGGCGCGATGGCATCGGCGGCCTGGTGGCGAGCTACCAGGCTCGCAGCGGCGACGAGTCCGAAGCCCAGCCGGTGCAGAGCATCGCCCCTTGAGCAGGCCCTTTGCCGGTGGCGCATGCCGGCGAACACGCTCATGAAAAAGGGCCCCGTTCGGGGCCCTTCGCTTGCGTCTCGCCTTGGGAGAGTGGACGGCCCTTCAGGCCGCGGCGTTGGACTCGTCCTCGGGATCGCGCAGCACATAGCCGCGTCCCCAGACGGTCTCGATATAGTGCTTGCCCCCCGTCGCAGCCGCGAGCTTCTTGCGCAGCTTGCAGATGAACACGTCGATGATCTTCAGCTCCGGCTCGTCCATGCCGCCATAGAGATGGTTCAGGAACATCTCCTTCGTGAGCGTCGTTCCCTTGCGCAGGGACAGAAGCTCGAGCATCTGATACTCCTTGCCCGTGAGATGCACGCGCTGGCCGCCCACCTCGACGGTCTTGGTGTCGAGATTGACCGTCAGCTCGCCGGTCGTAATCAGTGACTGGGCATGCCCCTTGGAGCGGCGCACGATGGCGTGAATGCGCGCCACCAGCTCATCCTTGTGAAACGGTTTGGTCATGTAGTCGTCCGCGCCGATGCCAAGGCCACGGACCTTGTCCTCGATTCCCATATTGCCGGAAAGGATGAGGATCGGTGTTTGAACCTTCGAGACTCTCAAGGCCTTGAGAACCTCGTATCCGCTCATGTCCGGGAGCTTGAGATCCAGCAAGATGATGTCGTAGTCATAGACCTTGCCAAGATCGACGCCCTCTTCTCCGAGGTCGGTCGTGTAGACGTTGAACCCCTCGGACTGGAGCATGAGCTCGATGCTTTGCGCAACGGCGCTGTCGTCTTCGATAAGCAGGACCCTCATCATACCCCTCTCTTCTCTGACCCAGCCCCATGACCGCTGCCCCAGTCGTGAGACGGTAGTCCAGTATTCACGTTGGTTAACCCACATTCATGAAGCTAAGCCGGAGAGGTTAACAAATATTATTCTCCCTGGACAAAACGCGCGAATCGCGTGCCGCCGAAGGGCGGAATCGGGGCCCTTCCGGCGGTGGCGTTCGCGCATCGGTCCTCCAGGGCGCGCACTGAGCACCCCAACAGGATGCGGCAATGGCATCACGCCGCACCCTTGCGAGCGCGCCCCTGTCACCGATGCTGGATGAACCGGATGCCCCATGCCCCCTCACAGATCCGTGTCGGGCCGCATAGCCCCTTGCCCGTTCGCACCCCAAGCCTCGTGCAAGGCGCGCCGCACATGCGAAGCCCGGCGAATCACCTGTTAAGAACCTGTTAACATATTCGTCGCCTCCGCCCTAGGTCCGATCGGCAACACAGCGCACGGATCGACGAATCCTCGGGAGTTTACGGCAACTTAAAGCCATTGTGCGATGGTGCCGTCAGCGTGCGGAGTTCCTGCTGCCGGGACGCGCGCGCGGGCGAGCCCTCGGGCCGGCGCCGACCGACAGGCGCGTCCGACCTCTGGCACGCTTCTTGATTAACAATGAGCAGCAAAAACCATGCGTCGTGTTGCGTTGGGGGTATCAAATGAAGAAATCACGGGAGTCGCGGCTTCGCCTGCAGAGGTTCGAGGTCGACACCAAGAACCAGAAGGTTGCCGATCTCGAGAGCATGATCGCCGATTTTCGCCGGATGATGGATGATCTCGATCGCCAGATCGAGCTGGAGCAGAACCGGGCCGGCATCACGGACGTCAATCACTTCGCCTATCCGACCTTCGCCAAGGCGGCTCGCCAGCGCCGCGACAACCTCGCGCGCTCGGTCGAGGAGCTTGAGGCGCGCCTGGTCCAGGCTCGCCAGGAGCATGCCGACGCCCTGGAGGCGCTCGAGAAGGCGACCCAGAAGAGCGAGTCCGGTCGCGATCAGATGCGCGAGCGCGCCATGGCCGGCTCGGCCTTCTCGCCGGCACCCGCGAACGGTGGTGGCCGCTACTGACCACCCGGCGCACGCTCCAAAGAGAGAGGTCCCGCGCGCACCGTCATGTCCGCGCGGGACACCACCCCGCTTGTGCGGCCCGCGTCAGTGGAGCAGGTTCAACCCACTCCCGCGTCGTCCCGTGTGCGGCGAAATGCGTGAGCCGCCCGGCCGGAGCGGGGCGTTGACGCGCGCCCGCGCTTGGCCTGGGCTCACGCATCGCAATCCTTTGTGACAAGGCCGCAGGCGCAGCGGTGCATCACCCCTCCGGCCTCACACGCAGGCGCTCGCAGCCGGCCTGTCCTGAGTGCGGCGTTCGAGGTCGCACGCCCTGGCCCTGAGGCGGGCCCCTTGCCTGCCTGCAGGGATCAGTTTCTGGCGTTCCGCGTCAGGCTCTCGCGCATGGCCAGGACGCTCTCGCGGCGCAGGCGCGGGCGGGGCTTGACGGGCGGTGGGGGCTGCGTCTTGCCCGCCAAGGCGCCATCGCGTCTGAGGGGCGCGGCCGCCTGCTGCCCGGCCGGCTCTGCGCCGCCCGGCCTCAACCCGTTCTTGCGCAGCCGCCCCGGCGCCGCGACCGGCGCCGCCTCGACACTCGGCGCCTCCACCGGCGCCGCCTCGCTGCCGCCAGGTGCGCGCGCATCCACCTCGGCGCCCGATGCCCGCCATTGGGCCACGACGCTCTCCAGGAACGCCGCGTCCCCCGTGCATGTTTGCCAGCGCTCGGAGAAGGCCGCCGTGGAGCTCTTCGGAAGCGCCCATTGGGGCAGCACCGAGAACTTGATGCGGACGGGCAAGGTGAACCCGTCGCCGAATGCGATGGCCTCGCGCGCGCCGAGGGCGGGCAGGAACTCCAGAAGGCCCGTACCGGTGTCGGAGATGGCGGAGCGCACGATCTCCTGATCGCGGTCATTGGACATGCGCAGGGCGAAAACGGTGTTGCACTGGGAGATGATGGTCGGATCGATCTCCGAGGGGCGCTGGGTCACGATGCACAGCGAGGCGCCATATTTGCGCCCCTCGGAG
>JALUTE010000356.1 GCA_027058255.1 Methyloligella sp.
CTCGTCGAGTCGGGCCTCGGCGATGAGCTCGGCGGGCACGTCGGCCTCGTCGGAGAAATCGAGGCCCGACTCGACGAGGGCGAGGGCCTGAACGAGGTCCGCCCGCCAGCGCTCATAGGTCTCGCGGAGCACGCCGGCGGACTGCGCCAGGGCCTGGCGGCGCTGAGCCTCGGTCTCGGCGTGGATGAGATCGGCCAGGCCCTCGACCTGGGTGAGATCGAGCTTGCCAGCGACAAAGGCGCGGCGGGTGAAGGCGCCGGGCTCGGCGAGCGCGAGGCCCTGCATGGCGGAGAGCGCCTCGAGGAGCGCGGCGATCACCGCGCGCCCGCCATGGATGTGGAACTCCACCACATCCTCGCCGGTGAAGCTGGCCGGGCCGCGGAAGAGGATCACCAGGCCGCGGTCGATGGCCTCGCCCCGGGCATCGCGAATGCTCCGCAGGGCGGCGCGCCGAGGCGGAGGCGGGGGCGGGGCGAGCGCCTCGGCCACAGCGAGGGCGCGCGGGCCGGAGACGCGCACCACCGCGACGCCGGCCGGTGCCGGGCCGCTCGAGAGGGCGAAAATCGTGGGCCGGTCCGGTCCTTGTCTGCGCGATGCGTCTGTCATCTGTCGCTCCGATGCGCCCGCGTGCTATGACAGGCGCCAACACGACAACCCGAACCGGCCCAGGGGCCGGCACAACCAGGAAGGCTTTTCATGTCACACAACCGCCTGGGCTCGGAGGCGAGCCCCTATCTCCTGCAGCACAAGGACAACCCGGTCCATTGGTGGCCATGGGGCGAGGAGGCCCTGGCCGAGGCCAGGCGCACGGGCAAGCCCATTCTGCTCTCGGTCGGCTATGCGGCCTGTCACTGGTGCCACGTCATGGCGCATGAGAGCTTCGAGGACGAGGCCACCGCTGCCGTCATGAACGAGCTCTTCGTGAATATCAAGGTGGATCGCGAGGAGCGGCCCGACATCGACGCCATCTACATGTCGGCTCTGCACCAGCTCGGGGAGCAGGGCGGCTGGCCGCTGACCATGTTCCTGACCCCCGATGCGAAGCCCTTCTGGGGCGGGACCTATTTCCCGAAGGAGGCGCGGTTCGGAAAGCCCGCCTTCGTCACGGTGCTGCGCGAGATCGCCCGCATTGCGCGGGAGGAGCCGGAGAAGGTCGCCGGCAATGCGGGGGCCATCATGGAGCGGCTCGAGCAGGCGGCCGGGCGTCGGGAGGTGCCGGAGGGCCTGCTCGTGCCGGATATCGACGACGGCCTGATGGAGGATTTCGCCGGCAAGCTGCTCGGCATCATGGACGGCGAGCATGGCGGCGTTCGCGGCGCGCCCAAGTTTCCGCAATGCCCCATGCTCTGGTTCCTGTGGCGGGCGGGGATCCGCTACGGCATGGACCGGGCGTGCGATGCGGTCAAGCTCACCCTCGCGCATATGGCGCAGGGGGGCATCTACGACCATCTGGGGGGCGGCTTCGCGCGCTACTCGGTGGACGAGCGCTGGCTGGTGCCGCATTTCGAGAAGATGCTCTACGACAATGCGCTGCTGCTCGATCTCATGGGCGAGGTCTGGCGGGAGACCCGCTCGGAGCTGCTCGAGGCGCGGATCGAGGAGACCGTGGGCTGGGTGCTGCGGGAGATGACCCTGGCGCAAGGGGGGTTCGCGGCCTCGCTCGATGCGGATTCGGAGGGCGAGGAGGGGCGCTTCTATGTATGGCGGGCCGAGGAGATCGAGGCGGTGCTGGGGGCGGAGGATGCTGCCTTCTTCGCCGCAGCCTATGACGTGACGCCCGAGGGCAATTGGGAAGGCAAGGTCATTCTCAATCGGCTGCGGGACTTTCGCGCCCTGAGCGGCGAGGAGGAGGCGCGGCTCGCGGCGCTTCGCGCCAGGCTGCTGGCGGCGCGGGAGGAGCGCGTGCGGCCCGGTTTCGACGACAAGGTGCTCGCCGACTGGAACGGGCTGATGATCCGGGCGCTCGCCAGGCTGGCGGTGCTGTTCGACCGGCCCAAGTGGTACGACGCGGCGCGGCGGGCCTATGGGTTCGTCTCCGCCGAAATGGCGGTGGAAGGCGGCGAGGAGGGCCGGCTCTGGCACGCCTGGCGGGAGGGCACGGCCGGGGCGCCGGCCAATGCGACCGACTATGCCAACATGATCGCCGCGGCGCTGGCGCTCGCCCAGGCGGGCCCGCCGGAGGAGGCTTCGGGCTTCATTTGCGATGCGGAGCGCTGGCTTGCCATTCTCGAGCGCCATTACTGGGCGGCGCAGGCCGGGGGCGGCTATGCCTTCAGCGCCGACGACACGGCGGATGTGATCGTGCGGCTCAGGAGCGGTGTGGACGAGGCCACCCCGAATGCCAATGGCACCATGCTCTCCAATCTCGTGGCGCTCTATCTGCTCACCGGCAAGCCTGCGCATCTGGAGCGGGCCGAGGCGGTCAGGGCCGCCTTCCAGCGGGACATGGCGGAAAACCCCCTCGGGCATGCGAGCCTCTTCGCCGCCAATTTCGACCTCCTGGCGCCGCAGCATGTGGCGATCGTCGGGCCCGAGGGCGATGGCGCCCGCGCCCGGCTCGCGCGCGCGCTGCGCAGCGTCTCGCTGCCCGGCGCGGTCGAGCAAGTCATTGATGATACAACCCAATTGCCGGCGGAGTCGCCGCTCGCCGGAAAGGGGCCGGTCGGGGGGGCGTCGGCGGCCTATGTCTGTGTGGGACCGCAATGCTCGGCGCCGGTCACGGAGCCCGACCGGCTCGTCGAGACGCTGCGGGCCGTGCGCCGCCTTGCAGGGCAGGGCGCGGTGCGCGATGGGGCCACCGTGTGATCAGCATGTCCTGAACCCGTCCCGTGGGCAGGCGGGTGCTGGACATTCAACGGGCCGTTTGATAGGTGTTGCGGCAAGGGAAGAGCACCCCGTGCCGGCAGGTTCGGCACGGGGGCTGGTTTTGTGATTCGCAGTTTCCATCAGGGTTGTGGGACAGGCCCCGGGCCATGTTGTGGTCGATGCGGGGGCCCCAAGAGACAAGGACAAGACGCGTGCAGGTCATCGTTCGCGACAACAATGTCGAGCAGGCGCTCAAGGCGCTCAAGAAGAAAATGCAGCGCGAAGGCATCTTTCGCGAGATGAAGCTTCGCAACTATTACGAGAAGCCCTCGGAGAAGCGGGCGCGGGAGAAGGCGGAGGCCGTGCGGCGGGCCCGCAAGCTCGCGCGC
>JALUTE010000357.1 GCA_027058255.1 Methyloligella sp.
CAACGTTCTTGCCGGGCGGCGTGACGTGCCCTCGCTGCGCATCCTCGAAGGGCTGCGCATCCCGTGGCGCGACGACAATCGCTTCATCTGGGATTTCGACGAGTTCGCCTGGTCCGAGGGCGTGGAATACGTGCCGGCGAGCGAGCGCCAGGTGCGCCGGCGGGTCTCCGCGGTGGAGATGGTGAACGAGGTCGATGTGGAGAATGCGGGCGACGATGCCCAGGAGATCTGGATCTGCGAGACCGAGCTCTACCCTTACGAGGACGAGGGCATCTCCTATAACGAGATGTGGGGCAAGGAGCCGGTCTCCGACCCCTTCCACTATCAGGAATGGGATTATCAGGTCCAGCTCCACCGGCCCGACTGGGCGACCGTCTATGAGCGCCGCCAGCCCATGGGCGATCCGGAGACCATCGACGCCATCCTCGCCGCCCACAAGCCCGTGACATTCCGCATTCGGCAGATCATCGACCGGCTGCGCCCGCAGGGGGTCATTCGCCAGCGCAAGCTGGAGGACGGCGAGGAGATCGACATAGACGCCGCCATCTCCTCGCTGGTGGACATCCGCATGGGCCTGCAGCCCGACCCGCGCATCACCTGGCGGAACGTCATCAACCGGCGGGACCTCGCCATCGTCATCCTGCTCGATCTGTCCCAGTCCACCAACGATCCCATCGAGGGCGAGGACAAGACGGTGCTCGACCTCACGCGCGAGGCCTCGGCCCTGGTCGCCACCGCCATATCCGGCATTGGCGATGCCTTTGCCATTCACGGCTTCGCCTCGGACGGGCGGCACGATGTGCAATATTACCGGTTCAAGGATTTCGACCAGAGCTTCGATGACGAGGTGAAGGCGCGCCTCGCCGGCATGAGGGGCGATCTTTCGACGCGCATGGGGGCGGCGCTGCGCCATGCTGGCCGCCATCTCCTCAACCGGCCGGAGCGGCGCAAGCTCATCCTTCTGGTGACGGACGGCGAGCCTTCGGACGTGGACGAGCGCGATCCGCAGCACCTGCGCATGGACACCAAGAAGGCGGTCGAGGAGCTGGCGAGCCGCGGTGTGCACACCTACTGCCTCACCCTGGACCCCGGCGCCGACCGCTATGTGCAGCGGATTTTCGGGTCGAACAACTACACCGTTCTCGACCATGTGGCCCGGCTGCCCGAGCGCCTGCCCGCGCTGTTCGCCAATCTGACCCGTTGAGGGGCGGGATGGCGTCGCTCATCGACGACATGCCGGTCTATGCCCGGCGGGCCGACGAGATCGAGGCCGCTCTCTACAATCTCTGGCGCCGGGCGCGGGCGCGGTTCGGCGCGCCGCTCCGGCTTGCCATGCCCGCCTTCAAGGGGGTGGCGCTCGTTCTCGAGGAGCGGGCCTGGGTCTGCATCAATCTCTATCAGAACGAGCTGCCCATTCTCGCCTGGGTCGATTTCGAGGACGAGGGGCGCGCCGCGCTGCACACGCCGGTCGCCTGCCATCTGAACTATTATCACTATGCCGCCTCGAAGCTGCGCGGCCCGGCGCTCGAGCTCATGCAGCATGCCCTGGCCGATCGCCTTGCCGCCACCCTGCCGGGCATGCGCACGCGCCCCGAAGATGCATAGCACCTGCCAGAGATCGGGCCCCACGCATCACGAAAGGTCGTAGGCGGCGGCGAGGTCCGGGTCCTTCTCGGCGACGAGGCGCGCCAGGTCGAGCATGACCTTCGCCTGCTTCCAGGTGGCATCGTCCTGCATCTTGCCGTCGATCATCACGGCGCCGGTGCCATCGGGCATGGCCTCGACGATGCGCTTGGCCAGCGCCACCTCGCCGGGCTCGGGGCTGAACACCCGCTTGGCGATCGCCACCTGCGAGGGATGCAGCGACCAGGCGCCCGCGCAGCCCATGAGAAAGGCGTTGCGGAACTGCACCTCGCAGCCCTCCGGGTCCGAGAAATCGCCGAACGGGCCATAGAACGGCTTGATGCCGTGGGCCGCACAGGCGTCGACCATCCGGGCAATGGTGTAGTGCCAGAGGTCCTGCTGGACGAAGGCGCGCGGAGCCGTGCCCTGAGAAGAGCCGGGGGTGGGATCGGCGAGAACGCCATAGGCCGGATGGCCCCCGCCCACCCGCGTGGTCTTCATGGCGCGCGAGGCCGCAAGGTCCGCCGGGCCGAGGCTCATGCCATGCATGCGCGGGCTCGCGCCGGCGATCGCCTCCACATTGTTCACACCCTCCGCCGTCTCCAGGATCGCGTGAATGAGGATCGGCCGGCCGATGCCGTGGCGCGCCTCGAGTTGGGCAAGCAGCCGGTCGAGATAGTGGATGTCCCACGGGCCCTCCACCTTGGGCAGCATGATCACGTCGAGCCTGTCGCCCACCGCCGGCACGATCTCGAGAATGTCGTCGAGCACCCAGGGGCTCTCCAGGGCATTGATCCGCACCCAGAGGCCGGTGTTGCCGAAATCGTTCGCCTCGGCGAGGGCGATGAACCCCGCGCGGGCATCCGCCTTCGCGTCGGCGGGGATGGCATCCTCGAGATTGCCGAGGACCACATCCACCTCGGCGATGAGCTGCGGCACCTTGGCGCGGATTTTCTCGATATGCGGCGGAACGAAATGGATCATCCGCTCGAGGCGCACCGGCCGCTCGCGCAGCGGCTCCGGCGCGCCGATGGCAAGGGGAGCGTAGAATCTGGCGGGTATTCTGTGAGCACTCATGGCGCGCCTCCTCCTTTGCCGCGGCTTGCGCGTGCGGGGCCGGACCGGCGCGCACTCTTGTTTCCGCGCGTGCGGTCTGTCAATTGGCCCTTCGCTTGTCCTGCACGCCCGTGGCCGAGACCGTATCCACCGATGCGAATGCCAGCGGACCGCCCCAGAAGGCGCTGAGGATCGGGCCGACCGAGGGCGGCGCAGCGCCCGTGCTGAGGAGCCGGACCTCGCCGGCCGCCTCGCCGCCGGCAGCGGCATAGTGGGGATGGCGGTGGAGATAGTCCTCCAGGCTGTCGGCCACCGCGTCGGGCTGGGAGAGAAGGCGCGTTGCCGGCGGCAAATGCCGGCGAAAGAGATGAGCCACGAGCGGATAATGGGTGCAGCCCAATATGGCCCAGTCCGGTGCCCGCCCGTCGAGCCGCTCGAGCAGCGCCGCCACATGCGCGCCGACCACCTCGTCCAGAACGGCTTCCGGCGCGCCGGCCTCGATCAGGCCGGCCAGCTCCGGGCAGGCCTGCTGCACGACCCGGGCGCGCGGGCAGCGCTTGGAGATCTCCTCCGGATAGACCGCGCTCTCCACCGTGCGGGTCGTCGCCAGAACGGCAATGATGTCGGTCCGGTACTTCTGGGGATATTGCGGCTCGGTCACCGCCCAGGGCGTTTGCGTGGCCGCCTCCACCGTCGGCGCGACGATGCCGAGGACGTTGCGGCCCGGCCAGGCGCCCTTCGCCAGCCAGTCCCGCTGAAGCGTGCGGCAGGCAACGGCGGTCGCCGTGTTGCAGGCGAGAATGACGAGCCGGCAGCCCTGCTCGAACAGCGTCTCGACGCCCGCCCTGGTGAGGGCGACCACCTCCTGGGACGGGCGCTCGCCATAGGGCGCATTCCTGTGATCGCCGAGATAGACGAAGGTGAGATGCCGCATCCGCTCCGCCAGGGTGCGGGCAATGGTCAGGCCGCCATGGCCGGAGTCGAACAGGCCGATCATCGCGCGTCTCTCGCTTGCCCCCGAGCCCCGCGCGCACCCGGCATCCGCCTGCCTTGCGCCCTGCCGGGCCGACGTAGCGCCAGGGGCCGCCGGCCCGCACCGGCGCCGCGCCTATTCCGCCGCCCGCGAGTTGGCCACCTGCTGCAGGGCATCCTCCGCCCGCTTGAGCCCCTCGACGCTCGGCATGGCGATGATGTTGTATCCGCAGTCCACATAGTGAATCTCGCCGGTCACGGCCCCGGAGAGCTCCGAGAGCAGATAGAGCCCGGCACCGCCCACCTCGTCGAGCTCCGGCGTCCTGTGCAGCGGCGCGTGCGCCTTCTGATAGTTGAACAGGAGCCGCGCATCGGAAATGCCGGCCCCGGAGACCGTGCGCATGGGACCAGCCGAAATGGCGTTCACACGGATGTTCTGCGGTCCGTAATCGGATGCGAGATAGCGCACGCTCGCCTCGAGCGCCGCCTTGGCCACGCCCATGACATTGTAGGACGGGACCACCCGCATGGAGCCGCCATAGGTCAGGGTCACCGCCGCGCCACCCTCGGTCATCAGCTCCGCCGCAAGGCGCATCACCTCGGTGAAGGAGAAGCAGGAGATGACCATGGTCTGGATGAAGTTCTCGCGCGTGGTGTCCGCATAGCGGCCCTTGAGCTCGCTGCGGTCGGAAAAGGCGAGCGCGTGCACCAGAAAGTCGAGCCGGCCCCATTCCTCGCCGATGCGCGCGAAGACCCGCTCGACGCTGGCGGGCTCCATCACGTCGCAATCCTCGATGATGCTGGCGCCCACCGATTCCGCCAGCGGCACGGCGCGGCGCCTGAACGCCTCGCCCTGATAGGTGAAGGCCATCTCGGCCCCATGGGCGGCGAGTACGCGCGCAATCCCCCAGGCGATGGAGCGCTCGTTTGCAACGCCCATGACGAGGCCGCGCTTTCCCGCCATGAGCGGACCTGGCGTGGCGATCTTGTTGTTGGTCATTCTTGCTCCTCCACTCCGGCCCGGCCCGCCCATGCGGCGCCACGCCTCGTCCTGGTTGGTCGCGGGGCGTCCACCCCCTCGCCTGTGCGATGGCGGCCCCCGCGCCTGCTCCGGCGTAGAAACGGTGCCCACCCCCCGCGCGACGACATCACCCCGAGCGGTGGCATCGGGTCAGTCCGCGAGGCGGCGGAACACCAGGGTCGCATTCGTGCCGCCGAAGCCGAAACTGTTGGACATCACGCAATCGAGCGCGACATTGTCCTTTCGCTCCGTCACGATGGGCATGTCGGTGAAATCCGGGTCCATCTCCTCGATATTGGCCGATTTGCAGATGAACCCGCTCTGCATCATCAAGAGCGAGTAGATGGCCTCCTGAACGCCCGAGGCGCCGAGCGAATGCCCCGTGAGCGATTTGGTGGCGGAGATGGGCGGCACGTCGTCGCCGAACACCTCGCGAATGGCCTCGATCTCGCGCACATCGCCAATGGGCGTCGAGGTGGCATGCGGATTGATGTAGTCGATCTTGCAGCCCAGCCCCTTGCCATCGAGCCCTTCCATGGCCTGGCGCATGCAGCGCGCCGCACCCTCGCCGGAGGGCTGCACCATGTCCTTGCCATCGGAGTTGGCGCCATAGCCCGCGACCTCGGCGTAGATCCTGGCGCCGCGCGCCTTGGCGTGCTCCAGCTCCTCGAGCACCAGCACGCCGGCGCCTCCGGCAATCACGAAGCCGTCCCGGTTGACGTCATAGGCCCGGCTCGCCGTCTCCGGCGTATCGTTGTATTTGGACGACATGGCGCCCATGGCGTCGAACAGGACCGACAGCGTCCAGTCGAGCTCCTCCGACCCGCCCGCGAAAATGACGTCCTGCTTGCCCCATCCGATCAGCTCCGCCGCATTGCCGATGCAGTGTGAGGAGGTGGAGCAGGCCGAGGAGATGGAATAGTTCACGCCGCGAATCTGGAACGGCACCGAAAGGGTTGCCGAGGCGGTGCTGCTCATGCCCTTGGGCACTTCGAACGGGCCGACCTTCTTGGGCCCCTTCTCGCGGGTGACATCGGCGGCGCGCACGATCGCCTTGGTCGACGGGCCGCCCGAGCCCATGATGATGCCGGTGCGGTCGTTCGAGACCTCGTTCGGCTCCAGACCGGAATCCTGCACCGCCTGCTCCATGGCGATGTAGTTCCAGGCGGTGCCGCCCGCCATGAACCGCCGGGTCTTGCGATCCAGCACCTCCTCCCAGTCGAGGCGCGGCGCGCCATGCACCCGGCAGCGAAAGCCCAGCTTCTCATAGTCATCGGCCTTGACGATCCCCGAGCGGGCCTCGCGCAGCGATGCCACCACCTCCTGGGCATTGTTGCCGATGCTCGACACGATGCCGAGCCCCGTCACGACCACACGTCTCATGCCAAACCCTCTCGGAAACCAAGACCTCTCCGCCGCCCGGCCAGCCAAGGCCGGCAGGGCTGCTCCGTTCACGCTCCACGCCGCCTGGCGCGCATCGCGCGCGGGGCGGCTTGCGGGTCCCGAACCGCGTGCTCAGGCCCCGGCTGCGCCCGGCGCCGCGTCGCCCTGGAAAAGCCCGACGCGCAGGCTGCTGGCGGTGTAGATCACCTCTCCATCGGCCTCCAGCCGGCCATCCCCGATCCCCAGCGTGAAGCCGCGCCGGATGACACGCTTGAGGTCCACCACATAGATGACCTTCTTCACGCTCGGCACCACCATGCCGGAGAACTTCACCTCGCCCACCGAAAGCGCCCGGCCCCGGCCCGGCGCACCGAGCCAGCCCAGGAAAAAGCCCAGCATCTGCCAGAGCGCATCGAGGCCGAGGCAGCCGGGCATCACCGGATCGCCCTTGAAATGGCAATCGAAGAACCAGAGATCCGGCTTGATGTCGAACTCGGCGACCACCTCGCCCTTGCCATGGGCGCCGCCCTCCTCGCTGATCCGGGAGATGCGGTCGAACATCAGCATGGGCGGCAGGGGCAGCTGGGCATTGCCCGGTCCGAACAGCTCACCGCGCCCGCAGGCCAGCAAATCCTCATACTCGAAGCTCGAACGCCGCTCGGACATGGTCCTCCCGCCCCTCTCCCGGTCTCGCTGCTGCTCATGGAGCCCATGGGCGCGTCTCTAGCATAACGCGCCGCGCATCAAAAGGCGTGTCTGATGCGCCCGAGCGCCGCCCCGCCGGACGCAGGGCGCCGCAACGCACGCCACGACCGACGGCTTTGCCGTGCCGCCGCGTTTCCCCTCTCCCGTCACCGCCGGGTCGCGCCGTGGGACGTCCGGCGGGGCGGCGGGGCGAGGCGATGGGGCAGGGATGGCAATCCGGGGCGACAAGCGCAGACACGCTCCGGCGCCGGATGCCCCATGTCAAGCATGGGCGCGACGGCGGGAGAACGCGCCAGATCAAAGTGCAATGCCCTCGGATGGGAGCCGTCAAACTGACGGGCCGCCGAGGGTCACCACAGTTTGACTTCCTTGCCCTGCTTCTTCAGCTCCTCGCGCCAGGCGGACAGGAAGCGCTGGAAATGGGTGGTCTTGTAGGCGCCGGTCCGCACATAGCGGAAATTCCCGTAAAAATGGAACGGTTTCCAATAGCCGAGCATGCGCCAGATCTCCGCCTCGCGGCCGTTCTTGCCCGTGACCGCCTTGGCATCCATGGGGAAGAAGACGACCGTCGGCGTGCCCGTGATCCGCCAGCGCCGCGCCAGCGCTTTCTCCTCGAGCTCCTTGCCGTCGAAGTCGGTGACCTTGCGCGGCCCCCAGAGATCGAGCTGAAGGACGTTGAAGTTCTCCTTGATGTAGTTCCGAATCTCGGGGATGGCGAAATTGACGCGGTGGGTCTCGCGGCAATAGGGGCAGCCGCGCTGCTCCCAGATGATCGCGAAATGCTTGCCCGCCTTCGTGGCGTCGGCATGATCCTCGGCAAGGTCGAGGAAGGAATCGATGAACCAGTCCTGCTTGTAGAGGCCGTCATCGCCCACCTCGGGCTCGGGAAACTCGTCTTTCGCCGCACGGGCCGGCAGGACCGGGGTTGCCGCCGCGGCAAGGCAAGCGCCGCCCAGCCCCAGTAGCGTGCGGCGGGAGAGCGACATTGCCGCAGCGGGCCGTGGGCCGTGGGGGTCTGCGGAAGCCTCGGCGGTTCGAGCGGGCTCGATCGGAGTAGAGGTGGGGGAGATGGGGGGTTTCATGGGGGCACCCTCGCGTTTCCTGGATCTCATGAAGCGACGTTCAGCCGTCGTTCATGCGACAAATTATACCATCATGAGGCGCCGTTGTCGGATGAAATCGCAGTGAGCGGGACGCGCGTCGGTGCGCGATGGTGCGCTCCGTCAGCGCGCTCGCGTGTGGCGGGGCGCCGGGTCTCGGACCTGCATCGCGGTCGATGGCGGGGCGGGGACGCGCCGTTCGGGCGGGGAGATATTCTATGCACCGCGCTGTTCTGCGCGCTTTCAGCAGAGTGCCGGAGGGTGTAGGCATGGCTCACGGCCCGCGAGAGGGACGGGCGAGGGAGGGTATCGTGGTTCGACCGATGCTTTTTCTGGCGGCCGTGTTGGCCGCCCTGGTTGGCGCCTATGCCGTGTTCACCGTGGGCTCCGAGCGCACGGATGCGGCGAATATGCAGGGCTACAAGAAGTGCATCCGGCGCTGCCAGGCGGTCTGCCTCGCGCGCACGCCCCAGTGCACGCGCGTCAAGACCCGGTGCATGCGCCGCTGCAGCCAGTTCCTGAGATGACCGTCGGGCTGGGCGCCGGGCGCATGCGGCGCGGTCGATGATGCGGGCTCGCCGTCACGCAACGACGATCACATGCAGATTGCGGGGGCCGTGCGCACCCATGATGATGGTCTGCTCGATGTCGGCCGTCCGCGAGGGGCCGGAGATCAAATTGATCGTGCGCGGCAATGACCGGTGGCCGTAGATCTCCCGCAAGCGGTTCCAGATCTCCTCATAGGAGCCGAGCACATGCTCGGCCTCGATGGCCACGATGTGGGTGTCGGGCAGGAAATTGAGACTGGTGGGATTGTCCGGCCCCGAGGCGAGCGCGAGCGTGCCCGTCTCGGCCGCCGCGGCGATCGCCTTGGAGAAGGCCGCGCTCATGTCGGGGGAGATCGTGCCGCACTCGCGCTGGAGGGCAGGCACGCCATCCCAGGGCAGGGCCTCGATGAAGGGATCGCGACCCGTTGCCACCCGCGAGGGCAGGTTGTGCGATGTCAGATGGTCGGCGATGAGCGCCGGAATCTCGGCCGCCTCGCCCGCGATGGCGATCGTGGCGCCCTCCGCCTCGAGGCGGGTGCGAAAGAGGGCGAGGCGCGCATCGCCCTCGGCCCTTGCCCGCTCGGGCACGAGATGCGCGGGGTGGCCGTGCAGGCGGCGCTGCACTGCGAGCCGCCGCTCGTTCTCCTCTCCGCAGACACCGAGCGAGCGGCGGATGCGGGCCAGAATGGCGTCGCGGGGATCGCTCACGGTGCGGCCTCCCGCGTTCTCCACAGATCGAGGAAGGTGGCGCCTTCGGGCGCCGGCAGATCGCGGTGTGCCGTCCAGCCCCCGGCGAGGGGAAGGCGGCGAAAGGCGCCGCGCCGGCCGGCAAGCATGGCGAGGGCACGGACGGCGAGGGCCATGACCCGGCGATAGAGGGCCGGGCGCCGCGCCATGGCGGCCCAGAGGCGCAGGGCGAGCCGCTCGCGCAAGGGTGCGGCCTTTTTCGAATAAGCCTCCTCGCGCCATCGCCGCATGAGGTCCGGCAGGGGAATGTGCATCGGGCACACCGCCTCGCAGCGCCCGCAGAAGCTGGAGGCCCCCGGCAGGTGGCGGGCCTCCTCGATGCCGATGAGCGCCGGGGTGAGCACGGCGCCGATGGGGCCCGGATAGACCCAGCCATAGGCATGCCCGCCAATGGCATTGTAGACGGGGCAATGGTTCATGCAGGCGCCGCAGCGGATGCAGCGCAGCACCTCCCGGAAGGGGCCGGCGAGAAGGTCGGTGCGGCCATTGTCCAAGAGAACCACGTGCCATTCCTGCGGCCCGTCCGGGTCGCCGTTCCGCCGCGGGCCGGTGGTGAAGGTGGTGTAGGTGGTGATCTCCTGGCCGGTGGCGGAGCGGGCGAGCACGCGCAGGATCGTGTCCGCATCCTCCAGCGTCGGCACGACCTTCTCGAGCGAGGCGACGGTGACGTGCACCCGGG
>JALUTE010000358.1 GCA_027058255.1 Methyloligella sp.
ACGCCCTCCTGCCCGCCCGCGCCTGCCCGTGCGTGCCCGCGCGGCACGGGAAGGCCCCTGTTGCACGGATGCAACGCGCCCGGCTTGAGGCGTAGGGACCCGGTGAAAACCTTAACAGACCGTTGACACCCATAGCATCCCATAGTATCCCATACATGCCCGTCCGTATGGGGCGCGTAGAAGAGCGGGATCGGTGCGCGCTCCTTTGGAGGCCACGGGGGCTGCGCCCGCCGCTCTTCTGCCCCGCTTCGCGCCACCTGCGGCATGCGAGGCGGCATTCGGGCCGGCGCCACGCAATGCGCCGGACGAGGCTGGGGCCGCGCACGGGCATCGGTTTCGCGTCGATGGATTTCCGGAGGGGTGAGCAGACACAGGGGATGGATCGCTTTGTCTCGACATTCACCAACAAGATCGACGCCAAGGGGCGCGTATCGGTTCCGGCCCCTTTCCGGGCCGTCCTGGCGCGTGACGGCTATGAGGGCGGAATCTACTGCTACCCCTCGCTCGAGGCTCCGGCGCTCGATGGCGGCGGCGAGACGCTTGCGCGCAAGATCGATTCTCTCCTCGATGATCTCCCGGATTACTCGCCCGAGCGCGACGAGCTCTCCATGGCGCTCTACGGCGCCGTGCAGGTTCTCAAGATCGACCAGGACGGACGGGTCATGCTGCCCGCCGCCCTTCGCGAGCACGCCGGAATCACGACCCATGTGGTCTTCGTCGGGCTGGGCCAGAAATTTCAGATGTGGGAGCCGGAGCGATTCGAGGAATACCGGGCCAGGGCGCGTGAGAAGCTGCCCGGACACCGGAAACTGATCGGCGCGGGGAGCCGCCCTCGACCGACAACCGAGCGGGGCGGTGTCGAGGGAGCACGGGAATGATGGCGGGCCGAGGCGGGCCAGAGGGCAGGCCGGCCGCAGGCGGACCGGCCCGCCACATTCCCGTGATGCTCCGCGAGGTCCTCGACGCCCTGAACGTCCGGGACGACGCCACCTATATCGACGCGACCTTCGGCGCGGGCGGCTATGCCCGGGCCATTCTCGAGGCCGCAAACTGCCGGCTGATCGCCATCGACCGCGATCCGCGCGCCATCGCCGCCGGCGCGGCGCTGGCAAAGGCCTTCCCTGATCGCCTCACGCTCATTGAAGGCCGCTTTGGCGCCCTCGATGCGGTCGCCCGCAAGGTGGGGGCGAACAAAGTGGCCGGCGTGGTGCTGGATGTGGGCGTTTCCTCCATGCAGCTCGACGAGGCCGAGAGGGGCTTTTCCTTCCGCGAGGACGGGCCGCTCGACATGCGCATGGGGCGGGAGGGGCCGACGGCTGCGGACATCGTCAACACGGCCTCCGAGCGCCGGCTCGCGGACATCCTCTATCACTATGGCGAGGAGCGGCGCGCACGGGCCATTGCCCGGGCCATTGTCGCGCATCGCCAGCGGGTCGGCCCGATCACGCGCACCCGGGCGCTCGCCGATCTGGTGGTCTCGACCCTGGGCCCGGCGCGCGGGGCGGCGCGCCATCCCGCGACACGCACCTTCCAGGCGCTGCGCATTGCGGTCAATGACGAGCTCGGCGAGCTGGCCCGTGCCCTCTTTGCCGCCGAGCGCATTCTCGCGCCCCGCGGCCGCCTCGTGGTCGTCACCTTCCACTCCCTGGAGGACCGCATCGTCAAGCGCTTCCTCGCGGCCCGCGCCGGGCGCCGCGCGCGGCCCTCGCGCCACCTGCCGGAGCCCCGAGAGAGCCCGCGCGCGCCGAGTTTCCAAATCCTTAACCAAGCTCCGTTAACACCGAGCAAGGATGAAGTTCGGGTCAACCCGCGTGCCCGCTCGGCACGCCTTCGCGCCGCCGAGCGGACCGGAGCGCCGGCCTGGCCGCCCCTCGAGGCTGCGCTCGGCCTGCCGGTCATCGACGGGGGTTAGCCGGCCGTCAAGGCGAGTTGCACTATGTTACGAGTTCTCTCCTTCCTTTCGATTGCCGTCACCATCGCGGCGGCGTTCAGCCTTTACAGCCTGAAATACGAGACCCGCCATCTGGCGCACAAGGCGCGGGCGCTCGAGCAGCAGATCGCCCGCCTGAAAACCGACATCGCCATCGCCCGCGCCGAACGGGCCGCCCTCTCCGATCCGGCCCGCATCGAGCGGCTGGCCCGCCGGCACCTCTCGCTCGTTCCCGCGGACGGCTCCCGCTTCGTGGACATCGAGGCCATACCGCTGCGCCCGGACCTCGGCGGGGGCGGCGCCGGCGGTGCGAGCGACAGAGCGGGGAGGTGAGCCATGCATGCGACGCCGACCGCGGCAAAAGGCGCGCCCCAGCCCGGCCATGCGGCGAGGCGCGGCCGGCCCGAGGCGGGATGGCTGCGCTGGACCCTCGCGCGTTCCATGCGCCTTTCGCGCCGCATGTCCCGGGCACGGCCGAGGCTGCGCCTGCTCGCCCTGACCGCATCGCTCATGGGCGCCTTCGCCGTCATCGCGAGCCAGCTCGTCCATCTGGCTCTCGAAGGCGGCGGCCTGCCGCGCATGAGCATCGCGCGCCCGCTCGCCACGAGCTGGTCGCGGCCCGACGTGCTCGACCGCAAGGGCCGGCTGCTCGCCACCGACATCGTCACCCCGTCGCTCTTCGCGGACCCGGCGCTCATTCTGGACGTGGACGAGGTGGTGGAGAAGCTGCGCGACCATCTCCTGGGCCTCGATGAGCGCCGCCTGCGCAAGGCGCTCTCGGACAGGAGGCGCCATTTCGTCTGGATCCGGCGCGGCCTCACCCCGGAGCTTGCGCAGGCGATCCACGACGATCTCGGCCAGCCGGGCCTCAAGTTCCGCAAGGAGCTGCGCCGCGTCTATCCATCGGGGCGCACCGCCGCCCATGTGCTCGGCCATGTGGACATCGACAATCGCGGCCGGGCGGGGATCGAGCGCTATATCGACCGGGTGGTCGGCATCGAGGCGGTGCAGGGCGCGGCACGCACGAGCAAGGCGCCGGTGCGCCTGTCGCTCGATCTCGGCGTGCAGCACGTGCTGCGCGAGGAACTCGTGGCGGCCAAGGCACGCTTCGAGGCGCGGGCGGCGGCTGGCCTCGTCATGGATGTCGAGACGGGCGAGATGCTGGGCGCGGTATCGCTTCCCGATTTCGACCCCCATTTCGGCAAGGAGAGCCTGGAGAAGAGCCGCATCGACCGCATCACCGGCGGCACGTTCGAGCTCGGCTCGGTGTTCAAGGCGGTGACGATCGCCATGGCGCTCACCTATGGCACGGCGAGCCCTGATCGGGTGCTCGATGTGCGCGGGCCCCTGCAGGTCGGGCGCTACAGGATCCGCGACCATGCCGGCATGCCCGATCGCCTGTCGGTGCATGACATCTTCATTCGCTCGTCCAATGTGGGCTCGGCCCTGCTCGCCAAGGAGGTCGGGCTCGCGCGCCAGCGCGCTTTCCTGAAGCGCATCGGGCTTTCGGTGCCCATGCGCACCGAGCTCGGCCGGGTCAAGGCGCCGGAGCTGCCCCGCTGGTGGCGCCCGGTGCATGGCATGACCATCGGCTTCGGTCACGGCATCGCCGTTGCGCCCATCCAGTTCGCGGCGGCGGTGGCCACGCTCGTCAATGGCGGCTACCCCGTGGCGCCCACCTTTCTCTACCACCCCCCCGGCGCCGCAAAGCTCGAGCGCAAGCCCATCCTGCCCCAGCGCGTGGGCCGCGCGCTGCGCCGCATGATGCGGGACAATGTGCTCCTCGGCACGGGCCGGCGCGCGGATGTTCCGGGCTATGAGGTCGGCGGCAAGACAGGGACCGCCGAGATGGCGATCGGCGGGCGCTATGCCCGCAAGCGCGTGCTCTCCTCCTTCGTCGCCATTTTCCCGGCCTCGCGCCCGCGCTATCTCACCTATGTGCTCCTGTTCGAGCCCAGGGGCGTGCCCGAGACGCGGGGGCGCATCGCCGCGAGCTGGAATGCCGCGCCCACCACGGCGGCCATCATCCGCCGCATTGCCCCCATGCTGGGCCTGCGCCCGCGCTTCGGCGAGGGGTGATGGGCCAGCGCCGGCCGAGCCGTTTGACGCCGCGCGCCCTGCCACCTATGAACAGCGACACGAAACGCGCAAAGGAGCCGCGCCCGCACGCCGCCGGCCTCGCCCGGCAGGACGGCCCATCGCGCCCGAGACGGCACATCACGTCATGAAGCTCGAGACTCTGGCAAGGGATCTGGCGCGCCCCGCTGAAGGCGCGGGCTGGCCGGATGTGGACATCCTGGCGCTCACCGCCGACAGCCGCGAGGTGCGCCCGGGCAGCCTGTTCGCCGCCTTGCCCGGCATGGCCGTCGATGGCGCCCGCTTCATACCCGACGCCATTGCGCGCGGCGCCGTTGCAGTGCTCGTGACCGGCGAGAGCGCCCCGCCGGGCGAGGGCTGGCCAGCAGGCATTGCCCGCCTCGTCTCGCCCGAGCCGCGCCGGGCATTGGCGCGCATGGCCGCGCGCTTCTTCGCCCGCCAGCCCGCCACGATCGTCGCGGTCACCGGCACCAATGGAAAGACCTCCATCGCCGCCTTCGTGCGCCAGATCTGGACCCGGCTCGGCCACAGGGCGGCGAGCCTCGGCACCATAGGTCTGGAGCGGGCCGGCGAGGCGCCCCTCCCGACCCTCACCACGCCCGATCCGGTGGCCCTGCATCGCATGCTGGCCGACCTTGCCGGCAGGGGCATCGACCATCTGGCGCTCGAGGCCTCAAGCCACGGCCTTGCCCAGCACCGCCTCGACGGGGTGCGGCTGGCGGCGGGCGCCTTCACCAATCTCTCCCGCGATCATCTGGACTATCACGGAAGCCTCCAGGCCTATTTCGCAGCCAAGTTGCGGCTCTTCTCGGACCTGCTGCCCGATGCAGCGCCTGTTGTGGTGAACGCCGACGCGCCCGAGAGCGCCCGCGTGATCGAGATCGCGAGGGCGCGCGGCCTGCCCGTATGGTCCGTCGGGCGCGCCGGCGAGGATATCGCGCTGGAGGCGTTGGAGCGCGATGGCTTCGGCCAGCGCCTGACCGTGCGCCATGAGGGCCGGCGCGTGCGCATTCGCGTGCCCCTCGTCGGTGCCTTCCAGGCGGCCAACGCGCTTGTCGCGGCGGCGCTCTGCATCGCGACGGGCTCCGCGCCGGAGGCGGTTTTCGCCGCGTTGGCACATCTTGAAGGGGCGCGCGGCCGGCTCGAGCATGTGGCGACCACGCCGGCAGGGGCGCCCATCTTCGTCGACTATGCCCACACGCCCGACGCCCTCGCCAAGGCGCTAGAGGCGCTGCGTCCCTTCGCGGCCGGGCGCCTCGTGGTGCTGTTCGGCTGTGGCGGCGACCGGGATGCGGGCAAGCGGCCTGAAATGGGCGCGATCGCCGCCGACAAGGCCGACATGGTCTATGTGACCGACGACAATCCGCGCAGCGAGGATGCGGCGGCGATCCGGGCGGCCATCCTCCGCGCCGCACCGGGCGCGCGCGAGATCGCGGGCCGCCGCGAGGCCATCGCCGCGGCCGTGGCGGCGCTTCGCGACGGCGACGTGCTGCTCGTGGCCGGCAAGGGTCATGAAACCGGCCAGATTGTCGGTGAAGAAATCGTTCCGTTTTCCGATCACGAGGCCGTGAGGGCGGCGGTCGCGGCTCTGGGCGGCGGCGCGCCGGCGACGGGCGGGGTGCCGCAGCGCGGGCACCGAGGGGAGAGTGCGAATGGGTGAAACCGGCGCCAGCCGGCCGCTGTGGCTGTGGGATGAGGCGGTGGCGGCCGCCGGCGGGCGCGGCGTGGGCACGCCGCCCGCGGCCATTGGCGGCGTTTCCATCGACACCCGCACCCTCGCGCCCGGCGATCTCTTCGTCGCCATTCGGGGCGAGAGGCGCGACGGTCATGCCTTCGTTGCCGATGCCTTCGCCGCCGGCGCTGCGGCGGCTCTCGTGACCGACGGCTTCGAGGCGCCCGGGGGCGCGGCGCCGCTCATCCGTGTCGCCGACACCCTGGCCGGGCTCGAGGGCCTGGGCCAGGCCGCCCGGGCACGGGCCGAGGCCGTGGGCGGCGCGCGCATCATCGCGGTCACGGGCAGCGCCGGCAAGACGGGCACCAAGGAGGCGCTGCGCCAGGCGCTGGAGGCCACGCGGCCGGGCGCCGTGCATGCCGCCGAGAAGTCCTACAACAATCAGTGGGGCGTGCCCCTTTCCCTCGCCCGCATGCCCGCACGGACCGCCTTCGGCATCTTCGAGATCGGCATGAACAGCCCGGGCGAGATCGCGCCCCTCGCCGCCCAGGTGCGCCCGCATGTGGCCATTGTCACGACGGTCGCAAGCGTGCATGTGGGCGCCTTTGAGTCCGAGGCGGCCATCGCGCACGAGAAGGGGGCGATCTTCTCGGGCCTCGTGCCCGGGGGGCTCGCGCTCATTCCGCGCGACAGCCCCCATCATGAGCGGCTGCGCCTTGCGGCCGCCGCGAGCCCCGCCGGCGGCATTTTGAGCTTCGGGGAAAGCGAGGGGGCCGAGATTCGCCTCCGCTCCATCGCCCTCGATGCCGAGGGCTCGCATGTGGAGGCGGAGATCTGCGGGCGCCGGCTCGCCTGGCGCATGGGCGCGCCGGGGCGCCATCTTGCCATCAATGCGCTTGCCGTTCTGGGCGCGGTGATGGCCGTCGGGGGGGATGTGGACCGGGCCGCCGAGACCTTTGCGGGCCTCTCGGTGCAGAAGGGGCGGGGTGCGCGCAAGCGCCTGGCCCATGGGCAAGGCACCGTGCTGCTGGTGGACGAGAGCTACAACGCCAATCCGGCCTCCATGCGCGCGGCCCTGGAGGCGCTGGCCCTGGTGCCGCGTGACGCCTTCCCGCGCCGCGTGGCCGTGCTCGGCGACATGCTGGAGCTCGGCGAGGCGGCCGACGCGCTGCACCGCGCCCTGGCCGAGCCCGTCATGGCAGCCGGCATCGACCGGGTCTTCGCCTGCGGGCCGCACATGGCGGCCCTCTTCGAGGCCCTGCCCGAACGGCTCCGCGGCGCCTGGGAGGAAAACGCCGAGGCGCTCACGCCGCACGTGCTCACCGCCATCGCGTCGGGCGACGCGGTCATGGTCAAGGGCTCGCTCGCCAGCCGCATGGGCCCCATCGTCGAGGCGCTCGAGGCGGCCCTCACCGAAGGGGCAGGAGATGCTGAGCGCGCCGCATCGGATGCGGAAAGCACCGGCGGATGACGGATTCGAACGCACAAGAACGAACAGGCACGAGGAACGTCCATGCTCTATGAGCTCGTGAATTTCGCCGATGAGTTCAACGTGTTGAACGTGTTCCGCTATGTCACGTTCCGCACCGGCGGCGCCATCATGACCGCGCTCTTCTTCGTCTTCCTCTTCGGCCCCGGCATCATCCGCCTCCTGCGCGTGCGCCAGGGCAAGGGCCAGCCCATCCGCGAGGACGGGCCCGAGCGCCATCTCTTCACCAAGGTCGGCACGCCCACCATGGGCGGCCTGATGATCCTCCTGGGCGTGACCGTCGCAACCCTGCTCTGGGCCAATTGGGCCAACCCCTATGTCTGGATCGTGCTCGGCGTGACCCTCGCCTTCGGGGCCATCGGCTTCTATGACGACTTCATGAAGGTGACCCGCCGCTCGGCCGCCCACGGCTTCACCGGCAAGGTGCGCCTCGCCCTCGAATTCGCCATTGCCGCCGCCGCCACCTGGCTGATGGTCTCCCTCGGCAAGGAGCCCTTCGCCTCCTCCCTCACCGTCCCCTTCTTCAAGGACGTGCTCATCTATCTCGGTCCGTTCTTCATTCTGGTGGGCGCCTTCGTCATCGCCGGGTCGGGCAATGCGGTCAATCTCACCGACGGCCTCGACGGCCTCGCCATCGTGCCCGTGATGATCGCCGCGGCCACCTTCGGCCTCATCGCCTATCTCTCGGGCCATGCGGTGTTCGCCAAATATCTGCAGATTCATTTCGTGCCCGGGGCCGGCGAGCTCGCCGTCTTCTGCGGCGCGCTTCTGGGCGCCGGGCTCGGCTTTCTCTGGTTCAATGCGCCGCCTGCGCTCATCTTCATGGGCGACACGGGCTCGCTCGCCCTTGGCGGCGCGCTCGGCAGCATCGCGGTCGCCACCAAGCACGAGCTGGTGCTCGCCATCGTCGGCGGCCTCTTCGTGCTCGAGACGGTGTCGGTGATCGTTCAGGTGATCTCGTTCAAGCTCACGGGCAAGCGCGTCTTCCGCATGGCGCCGCTGCATCACCATTTCGAGCAGAAGGGCTGGGAGGAGCCGACCGTGGTCGTGCGCTTCTGGATCATCGCCGTGGTGCTGGCGCTGATCGGGCTTGCGACCCTCAAGCTGCGCTGATCATTCCCGCATGCAGACGGGGTGGAATCGGGTAAGATTTCGCCCATGATTCCCATCACCACATGCAAGGGGCAGCGGATCGCCGTGTTCGGCCTCGGCCTCTCGGGGCTCTGGGCCGCGCGCGCGCTTGAGGCCGGGGGCGCAGAGGTCTGCGCCTGGGACGACAGCGAGGCGGCGCGGGCGCGCGCCGAGGCCGAGGGCATTGCGCTTTCGGATCTGAGCCGGGCGGAATGGAGCCAGTTCCGCGCCCTTGTGCTCGCTCCGGGCGTGCCGCTCACCCATCCCGAGCCCCACTGGACCGTCGCGCTTGCGCGCGCCGCCGGCATCGAGATCATCGGCGACACCGAGCTTTTCTTCCGCGAGCGCGCAAGCACCTGCCCCGAGGCGCCCGTCATCGCCATCACCGGCACCAATGGCAAGTCCACCACCACCGCACTCGTCGCCCATCTCGTCCATGCGGCCGGCGGCAAGGCGGTGATCGGCGGAAATATCGGCGAGGCGGTGCTGAGCCTGCCCGCGCTCGCGCCCGATGTCATCACCGTGCTGGAGCTTTCCTCCTATCAGCTCGATCTCACCCCGTCCGTCGCGCCCGATGCGGCCGCGCTTCTCAACATCAGCCCCGACCATCTCGACCGGCACGGCGACATGGATCGCTATGCCGCCATCAAGGCCGGCATCTTCCGCAATATGGGGCCGGGTGACCGGGCCGTGATCAGCCAGGACGATGCCCATTGCCGCCAGGCGGCGAGCGTTCTCGGCGAGGGCGCACGCCTCATGCCCGTCTCCGTGTCGCGCCGCCTGCCCCGCGGCGTCTTCGTCCAGGATGGCGTGCTGTTCGAGGCCGATGGCGAGGAGGCGCGCCCCGTGGCCGAGCTCGCCGGCATTGCCGCGCTCCGCGGCCGGCACAACTGGCAGAACGCGGCCGTGGCCTGGGCGCTTGTCCGCCATTTCGGCCTGCCGCCCCGCCGCCTGGGCCGGGCGCTGAGGACCTTTCCCGGCCTCGTCCATCGCATGGAGATTCTGGGCCGGCGCGGGCCTGTGCTCTTCGTCAACGATTCCAAGGCGACCAACGCCAATGCCGCCGCCCGGTCGCTCGCTGCCTTCGAGGACATCTACTGGATCGCCGGAGGGCGCGCCAAGGAAGGGGGCATCGAGAGCCTGCGCCGGCTCTTCCCGCGCGTGGCGCGCGCCTATCTGATCGGCGAGGCGGCCGAGGCCTTCGCCGCCACCCTGGCCGAGGCGGGCGTGGCCCACGCGATGGCCGGAACCCTGCAGAAGGCCCTCGCCATGGCGGCCGAGGACGCCGCCCGCGAGGGACGCGCAGCGCCGGTGGTTCTGCTCGCGCCGGCCTGCGCCTCCTTCGACCAGTTCGAAAGTTTCGCCGCCCGCGGCGAGGCGTTCCGTGCCGGCGTCGCCGCTCTCGAAGGCATCGCGCTCGAGCCCATGGCCACGGGCGCTGCCGGCGGCCATGCGGCGCGCGCCGCATGGCCGCCGGCAGCGCCCGTGGCCATGGGCTCGAGCGCGAT
>JALUTE010000359.1 GCA_027058255.1 Methyloligella sp.
CCGCGATCACCTCGCCCAGCTTGCCGCCGCCCGGCGAGAGGGCCGCAAGGCCGATGAGGTCGGCGTGATACCATTCCCCCGGCTCCGGCTCGGGCAGGCGGTCACGCGGCACGTAGAGCATGACGCCCCGGAGCGCCTCCGCCTCGCTCCGCGTCTCGATGCCCTCCAGGCGCACGATCAGGCCCTTCTTGGCCGCGCGCACGCCGCGCACGCGGAACTGGCGCTCCCCCGCCTCGTCCTCGAGGGGGCCATAGGCCCCGATGTCATCGCCCCGCGCCGTGAACGCCTTGACGACGACCTCGCCGCGAATGCCGTGCGCCGCCGATATGCGCCCGAGGCAAACCCGCTTTGCCAAGCCATGACTTGTGTTCATGCTGCCGCGCCGGTTAGCCTGCTCGATCGGTGGACCATTCACGCCGCGCGCGGAGCGGCGCGCGGTCCTCCCCGCCACGCATGGGCCGGCACGCGCCGGCCGTCAAGAGGCAAGCGCTCCCGATCTGCTGCGAGAGAGCCGACGGGAGGCGTGGTCCCGGGTGCGGCCCGTCCCGCAGGCGCGCCGCCCGGTCGCCAAGGTTCGGAGGGCAAGCATGCCAGCCAGTGTCTTCCTCGCGGTTCTGCTCGCCGCCCTTCTCCATGCCTCGTGGAACGCCATGGTCAAGGGCGGCGACGACAAGCTGGTCTCCATGGCCGGGATCGTTCTCGGCCATGTGCCGCTCGCGGCCCTCGCCATCGCCTGGTTTCCCGTGCCCGCACCGGCCGCCTGGCCGTGGCTCGCCGCCGGGGTGGGGCTCCATATCGGCTATCAGACCTTTCTGCTGACCTCCTACCGGATCGGCGATCTGAGCCAGGTCTACCCCATGGCCCGGGGCGTGGCGCCACTCATCGTTGCGGGCATATCGGTGCTGCTTCTGGGCGTTCGCCTGCCTTCGAGCGGCCTTGCCGCCATCGCCATCATCGCCCTCGGCCTCATCTCCCTCTCCTTTGTGCGCGGCGCGCAGGGCCTCGCCAATCCGCGCGCGGCCGCCATGGCGCTCGCCACGGGCGGCTTCATCGCCGCCTATTCCCTGGTCGATGGCACGGGCGCCCGGCTCTCGGGCGGTGCGGTGGCCTATTATGCCTGGCTGTCGGTGATCAATGCCGCCCTGTTCAGCATCCTCATCGCTCTGCGCGACCGGCATGCGCTCGCCCGGTTGAGGCGAGACGCGCTCGGGCCGGCGCTCCTCGGCGGCAGCGCCTCCTTCATCGCCTATGCCATCGTCGTGTGGGCCTTCACCCAGGCGCCGATCGCCCTCGTCACGGCCTTGCGCGAGACCAGCATCGTCTTCGCGCTGCTCATCGGGGTTCTGGTGCTCAAGGAGCGGCTCAACCTCGTCAAGGTGGCGGCGACCATGGCGACGCTGATTGGCGCGGCCCTGCTGCGCCTTGCGCGCTGATGCCTGCCCGCTGCTGCCTGCCCGCTGCTGCCTGCGCGCAGATAGCGCAGCGCCGAGTGCTCCTCTCCCGCAAACGGGCCCGGCGGCGTGCGCGGCGCCCCTACATGTGCAGCGCCCGGCCGTCGACGGCAAGGGCCGCCTCGCGAATGGCCTCGGAGAGGGTCGGGTGGGCATGGCAGATGCGCGCCAGGTCCTCGGCAGAGGCGCCGAACTCCATCAGCACCGCGGCCTCCGCGATCATATTGCCGGCATCGGGGCCGATGATGTGCACGCCGAGAATGCGGTCGCTGGCCGTATCGGCGAGCACCTTCACGAAGCCTTCGGCCTGGCGCATGGCCTTGGCGCGACCATTGGCGGTGAAGGGAAACTTGCCGGCCCGGTACGGCGTCCCGGCCGCCTTCAGCTCCGCCTCGGTCCGCCCCACCGAGGCAACCTCCGGCCAGGTGTAGACGACGCTCGGGATGACATCGTAATTCACCGCCCCTGCCTGGCCGGCCAGGATCTCGGCGAGCGCCACCCCCTCCTCGGACGCCTTGTGGGCGAGCATCGGTCCGTCGATCACATCGCCAATGGCATGGATGCCCGCGACCGATGTCTCATAGCGCCCATCGACCCGGATGCGGCCGCGATTGTCCTTCTCGACCCCGAGCGCGTCGAGGCCCAGACCCTCGGTGAAGGGCACGCGCCCCACCGCCACGAGCACCACATCGGCGCGCAGGGTCTCGGCCTCCTGGCCCTCCTTGCCCTCCTTGCCCCCGGCGCCCTCCGCAGCCGGCGCCACCGTCACCTTGACGCCGCTGCGGTTCGCCTCGACCGTCTCGACCCGATGGCCGAGCCGGAAGGCCATGCCCTGCTTCTCCAGCGTGCGCCTGAGGGCGCGGGCGAGATCGTCGTCGAGGCCCGGCGTCACCCGGTCGAGAAGCTCCACCACCGTGACCTTGGCGCCGAGCCGCATCCAGACCGAGCCGAGCTCGAGGCCGATATAGCCGGCGCCGACGACGATCATCCTGCCCGGAACCTTGGACAGGGACAGCGCGCCCGTGGAGGAGAGAATGCGCTTCTCGTCGATCTCGATGCCGGGAATGCGCGCAACGTCCGAGCCGGTCGCAATCACGATCCGACGCGCCTCCAGGCTCCTCGCCTTGGCCCGGCCCGCAGGCTGCACGCTCACCCGCCCCGGCGCCTCGATGCGCGCCGTGCCGTGCACCGTGTCGATCTTGTTCTTCTTCAGCAGATAGGCCACGCCATCGGTGTTCGCCTTCACGCCCGCATCCTTGAAAGCGAGCATCTTGGCGAGATCGAGCCTGGGCTCCGCCTCGATCCCCATCTCGCCCAGCGCATGGCCCGCCTCCAGATAGCGCTCGCTCGCATGCAGAAGCGCCTTGGAGGGAATGCAGCCCACATTCAGGCAGGTGCCGCCATGGGTGGCCCGCTTCTCCACCACCGCGACCTTCATGCCGAGCTGGGCGGCACGGATGGCGCAGACATAGCCGCCCGGCCCCGTTCCGATGACGATCAGATCATAGACGTCGGCCATCGCCGCTCTCCATTGCCCTAGCGCCCCTCGCGAAACCGCCGCGCGGCCCGCCCCGACCCGCGGCACCATAGCGCACGCCATAGAGGGCGCAAGCGCCCTTGGCCCGCAATCGGACGATGGTCGCGTGCCGCTGCGCGCCGCCCTCGTCGCCAGGCCGTAGCGCCCGGGCGGGCGCCGCGGGTACGGGGCCTTACCCGCCGGC
>JALUTE010000360.1 GCA_027058255.1 Methyloligella sp.
CCCACCGTGACGGACATCATCGACCGCGCCGTGCTCTCCCAGGCTGGCGATCGCCTGAAACTGATCGCCAATTTCGGCACGGGTGTGGACAATATCGACCTCGATACGGCGCGCAATCGCGGCATCATCGTCACCAACACGCCGGGCGTTCTGACCGAGGACACCGCCGACATGACCATGGCGCTCATCCTGGCGGTTCCGCGCCGCCTGGCCGAGGGGGCGATGTTTCTGCGCGATCCGCGCAATACATGGACCGGCTGGTCCCCCACCTGGATGCTCGGCCACCGCATCTGGGGCAAGCGCCTCGGCATCATCGGCATGGGCCGCATCGGCCAGGCCGTGGCGCGCCGGGCCAAGGCGTTCGGCCTGCAGATCCACTATCACAACCGCCGGCCCGTGGCCGACGAGATCGCCGCAGAGCTGGAGGCCACCTATTGGGAGAGCCTCGACCAGATGCTGGCGCGCATGGACATCATCTCGGTGAACTGCCCGCACACGCCCGCGACCTTCCATCTCCTTTCCGCCCGCAGGCTGAAGCTTCTCAAGCCCACCGCCTATGTCGTCAACACGGCCCGCGGCGAGATCATCGACGAGAACGCGCTTGCCCGCATGGTCGAGGCGGGGGAGATCGCGGGCGCCGGCCTCGACGTGTTCGAGCACGAGCCGGCCATCAACCCGAAGCTCCTGCGCAGCAACCGGGTGGTTGTCCTGCCGCATCTGGGCTCCGCGACCATCGAGGGCCGGATCGACATGGGCGAGAAGGTCATCATCAACATCAAGACCTTCCTCGACGGCCACAATCCGCCCGACCGCGTTCACCCCGCCATGTTCTGACCGTGAAGTCTTGTGAGCGTCTGCGTCCGGGTTCCTCCTCGGGGAGCATCTCGGATGCGAAAGGACGGGTCGGGGGAAAACACGATGCGTGAACCCCGCAAGGCCGGTTTGCGGCCTAGGACTTTGGGGCTCCGGCCGGGAGACGTGCCGGCCCAATGCCCGCGGCGCACACTTTGCGCGAACGCTCGTCAGTAGGTGCGGACGATGAAATCCGTGTACTTGTCCGGCTCTTCGCTCGGCCCATCGTCGGTGACGATGAGTGACGAGCCGGGTGTGAGAAGCTGCGCGATCCGCTGGCGGGCCTCGGCGGGGATCGTGATCCGATCGAGCGCCTCGCGTGCGGTCGGCACGTATCGGACGATGGCCGCCACCGCCTCCTCGCGTCCGCGCCGCTTGCTCCGACGCGGGCCGCCTTTCCGCGCGTCGCGCCGCCCCGAGCTCGCCGTCACGGCGACCCAGCGCGCCTTGCGCGCATTCTCGTCGAACGCCATGGCCGTGAAGATGTGCGTGCCGAGCTTGCGCTCGGGATCGGCCACCGTCACCGGAGCGGTGAACAGGGTCTTGTGGTTCTGCCGCACGATCAGCCGGCTGGAGCGTTTTTCCTCTCGCCCGAGAACCCGGTAGAGACGCTTGACGAACGCCTCGGAGAGGACGCCGCGGGACTGGAGGCCGAGCGCTTCCTCGAAACGTTTGATGGCGCCGCGGGTCATGCGGCCCACATAGCCGTCCGCCGGTCCCGGGTCGTAACCCATCTCGGCAAGAAGGCGCTGCACATCACGGATGCGGTCCCTTTGCGTCGGGCGGGTAATCAGCATGCGCAGCGGCGCGCGCGAGCGCGACCGGTAAGCCTCGATGATGGCGAGCCGCGCCTCGCTGTCGGCGACCGAAAGGGCGGCCTGCGCCGCGGCATCGCGTGCCGCTCCGGGTGTGTCAGCCTCCGGCGCGCTGGCATCGGCGCTGCGTGTCGCATCGCCCTCGCCCGTGCGGGGCGCGCGGCTCCCCTCCCCCATCATGGCGGAGGTCTCCACCAGCATGCCGCGCAGAGGCAGGGCGCGGATGCGCGCCTCTCGATCGGTCTCCTTGCCGCTGCGGACATCCTCCGCCTCCGGCCCGATGGGCGGGCGCCCGACCTGCGAGCCCTCGTCCCGTGGCGCATTGGTGCGCTTGCGGTCGAACGCGGCCAGCACATCGGTGAGCGGCATGGGCTGGAACAGCGTCGGATGGTCGATGAGCTGCGGCTCGGCGCGGTCACGCACGACGATGATGCGCTCGCCCATGCGGGTGTACTTGAACAGCTTGATCGCGAAGGGCCGCGGCAGGCGGATGCAACCGTGCGATGCCGGATAGTTCGGCACATAGCCCGCATGCAGCGCGATCCCGTCCCAGGTCAGGCGCTGCATGTAGTGCATGGGCGCGTTGTTGTAGATGTTCGACCGGTGCCAGCGGTTCTTCTGCAGCACGTGGAAGATGCCGGTCGGAGTGCGGTATCCGGGTTTGCCGGTCGACACCCGCGAGGAGGCGACGAGCTTGGCGCCCTTGTAGACATAGATGCGCTGCTGGCCGAGGGAGATGATGAGTTGCACGGGATCGGGGTTCGATGCGGTCTGGAGCCAGCTCGGCCCTGCCGGCTTGGTCGCACGGGCTCTGCGCTGCGGGCCGCGGCGAACCCGTCTGCGCGACCGGTAGCGGCGCGGTTTGCGCGTGGCGTGGCGCCAGCCATAATGATAGGCAAGGCGCGTGTGCGGCGTGGCGAGCGAGCCCGCTGCGGCAGGCGCTGCGCCGCCAGCGAGAAGAGGCGCCATGGCCTCTTCCGGCACCTCGGCCGCGTGGGCGCCCCTGCCCGGGGAAAGCGTGATCGCGAAGCCGAGCAGCAACGCAAGGGCGAAGGCACCTACGGCGCTCGGCCCAAATGCGCTCGAAAGCCGTCCGGCCCGGTTGAACTCCGCTCCTGTCGACCTGGGAACGATTGCCTGCTGAATGCTGCGCCTGCTCGCGCGCGCGCCCAGCGGTAGGTTCGTCTCGACTCGCATACTCTCCAAGACCCCCTCGATTGTCCCTCCGCGATCGTCACGGGAACCGATTTCTACCAGGCCCCTCGATCGCAGGATCGCGCAGTGGTTGCGAAGATACAAGGTTATGAATAACAGAACCTTTCGTGTTTTCTTGCGAGGCGGTGCAATTCCGCCACAGATTCGCTGTTCACCGTGTTGCCGTCAGATGACTTCCTCCGTCTTGTCGCGGCTCTCGCCATAGCGCCTGAGCGCCGGCTCGCGCAGCCCCTCATAGAGGCGTGAGACGCGCGTCGCGATCTCGGCATTGTTCTTCTCGA
>JALUTE010000361.1 GCA_027058255.1 Methyloligella sp.
CTCGCGAGCGCGGCCGGCGCCGAGAAGGTCTTGTCGTCTTGCACGGTCGTGTCCCCGGGTTTTGTCGCCGAATGAGCCCTTCGCTATCCCATGCGCCGACGCTATACAATGGACACAATCAGAGGAAAACGCTCGTGTCGGATCTCATGGGAAGGGTTGCGGCCGCGCTCGCGAGCGTATGGCCGCGGGAGCGCAAAGGGAGTGCCCGCATGTCTCGACCGGCCCGCCACCATCGCGCCCCGGCCATTGTGCGCCCTCTGGCCGGAGCGGTGATGATCGCGGCCTTGCTCTGGACGCCCTGTGCCGCCGGTGCCCAGGATGCCACGCGCCGCGCGCCGCCGCGCGCCGTCATCGTGTTCGATGCGTCGGGCTCCATGTGGGGGCGCATGGGCCAGGGCAGCGGGTCCAAGGCGGACATTGCCCGCGCGGCGATCGAGGCGGCCCTGCCGGCCTATCGCGGTCGGCTGCGCCTTGGCCTCGTCGCCTATGGCCATCGGCGCAAGCGGGACTGCCGGGACGTGCAGCTTCTCGTGCCTGCGGACCGCGCTCTGCGCCCGAGGCCGTTCAGCCAGGCCGTGCGCTCCATCTCGCCGCGCGGGCACACGCCCATGACAATGGCGATCGAGACGGCCGCGCAGGCACTGGGGCGCGGGGGCGAGCCGGGCACCGTCATTCTGCTCAGCGATGGCTTCGAGAATTGCGGGCGCGATCCTTGCGCCAGCGTGCGCGCCCTGCGCGAGGCGCGGCCGGGGCTGCGGGTGCATGTGATCGCGCTTGCGATGAAGCCCAGGGACTATCGGCGCATCGCCTGCGTGGCCAGGGCAGGCGGCGGACGGCTCGTGATGACGCGGAACCGGGAGGAGGTCAGGGCGGCGCTTGCGGACATGCTGGGGCGTGCGGCCGGGCCCCGCGCCCATGCCAGCCCGGCCGCCGGCGCGCTGCCGCAGCCTGCCCGGGCACCCGACGGGCCGCCCGGTCTCATGCTCGCGGCCCTGCTCGGCCCCAAGGGCCCCGTGGCCGAGGGCGGGCTGCACTGGCGGGTGCGCCGCGTCGATGGCGGCAAGACGGGCAAGGCCGTGGTCTATGAAGGCCGTGCGCCGGTTCCCATCATCGAGGCGCCGGCCGGGCGCTACAAGGTGACGGTCTCCTACGGCAAGGTGCGGGTCGAGCGCATGGTCGAGGTGAAGCCGAAGGGGACGACGCGGGCCAATATCGTGTTGAATGCGGCCCTGCTGCGTCTTCGCGCCCGCGCCCGCAAGGATGGGGCGCCCCTCGACAATGTCTATTTCACCCTCTATCGGGTTGCGCCGGCCGGGGTCGAGACCGTCGCGATCGCCCACGGCGCCAAGGCCGAGTTCCGCGTGCCTCCGGGTGCCTACCGGGTGGAGGTGCAATATGGGTTCGCCGGGCAGGAGCAGGCGGTCCATCTGGCGCCGGGCATGCGCAAGAGCGTGGATGTGGTGCTGTATTTCGGAGAGCTGGCGCTGCGCACCGTGGCGACGCCGGGCGGCCCCTCCCTCGAGCGCGTGTTCTATTTCGTCTATGAGGATGCGCCGGAGACGGCGACCGGCCTCAGGGAGGTCGCGCGCTCCGCGGCCAGCCGGCCGGTCTTCACCCTGCCGGCGGGCACCTATCACGTGGTCGCGCGCCACGGCCGGGCGGAGGCGCGGGCACGGGTGGCGGTGCGCGCGGGCATGCAGACCCGGCGCGTTCTGGACGTTCGCTCCGGCCGCCTGAAACTGGCCTCGCGGATCGCCGGCCGGGCAGAGCCCATCGGCGATCGCGTGTCCTACACCATCCTGCCCCTGGGGACGGGGCAGAGCGCCCGCCCGTCGACGGGAGCGAGCGGTGCGGCCGGGGCGGCAGGTCTGCCGGCGGCCGGCGTGCTCGGGCCGCGCGCCGCCGGCGCCGGGGCGCAGCCGGTGCGCACCGCCGGGCCGCGCGCCGTGCTGGATGTCGCAGCGGGGCGCTATCGGGTCCTGGGCCGGTATGGTGCGGTGAATGCCCGGGCCAGCCGGGAGGTCTGGGTTCGGCCGGGCGGGGAGGCAGAGGCGGTGCTGGAATACCGCGCGGGCACGGTGGCGCTCCGCCTTGCCCGCGTGCCCGGCGGCGTTGCCCTGCGCGACGTGTTCTGGGAGCTGGCGGACGAGGCGGGGCGCGTCATCTGGACCTCGGGCCGTCCCAGCCCGCGCATGCCACTGGCCGCGGGCAAATATCGGCTCACAGCCACCTATCGCGATCGCCGATACGAGGCGGCATTCCGTCTCGCCGTCGGCGAGAGCAAGACGATCGAGGTGCTGGCACGATGAGCAGGCCCAGGCGCGGGATCGCCTCCTTCACCATCGGTCGCACCGGCGGCGCCGGCGCATCTGTGCGCATGGCCTGGATGCTGCTCGCGATGGCATTGGCGGCAGCGGTCTGGCTCGGAGCGCCGGGGCCGGTCCATGCGCAGGCGAGCGGCGGCTGGTCTCCCATCGAGGAGAGCGGCGATGCCCGGGGCGCTCCCGCACCGGGTGCGCCGGCCGCTCCTCCACCGGCCGCATCCCGAGAGGGTGGAGCCAGTCCGGCCGCTCCCTCGGGCGAGGGCACGGCGGTTCGTTTCCACGCGCTTCTGGTTCGCGGGGGTGCGCCGGTCACCTCGGGGCTGGTCTGGCGCGTCTACGAGCCCAGACCCGGTCCGGATGGTCGCTATCGCCTGCTCGCCACCCACAAGAGCGCAACGCCGCTGCTGCGCCTCGCGCCCGGAGACTACCTGGTCGTTGCGACGCTCGGCCGGGCCTATGTGGTGCGCAAGATCACGGTGCGTGCCGGCCCGGCCATGCAGGAGGAATTCGTGCTCAATGCGGGAGGCCTGCGCCTGCGCGCGATGATGGCAAATGGCGATCCGATCCCGGCGCGGAATGTGACCTACGACATCTATTCCGACGAGCGCGATCAGTTCGGCAAGCGCAAGAAGGTGCTCTCGGGCCTGCGCTCCAGCGGCGTGATCCGCCTGAATTCGGGCATCTATCACGTGGTGAGCACCTATGGCGACGCCAATGCGGTGGTCGAGGCGGATGTGACGGTGGAAGCGGGCAAGCTGACCGAGGCCTCGGTCTATCACGCGGCCGGGCGGGTGACCTTCAAGCTGGTGGCGCGGCCGCGTGATAGACCGAG
>JALUTE010000362.1 GCA_027058255.1 Methyloligella sp.
GTGTCGCCATCCTCGAACAGATGGTCGAACACGCTCGGGTCCGGCGCCACCTCCGGCTTGTAGTTGAAGATGCCGTTCCAGGTCTTCTGCACCTCGGACACCTTCTTTCCGACGGCGATGCGCGGCACGCCACCGAGGCGCTCCTTGAGATAGGGCGCAGCCGTCAGGTGATCCGCATGCACATGGGTCTCGAGCAGCCAGACCACCTCGAGCCCCTCGGCCTCCACATGGGCGAGGACCCGGTCGGCGCTCGCCGTGCTCTTGCGGCCCGACGCGTGATCATAGTCCAGCACCGGATCGACGATCGCCGCAGCGCGCGAGCCCGGGTCGCGCACCACATGGGTGACCGTCTTGGTCCTGTCATCGAAAAACGATGTAACGGAAGGCGACGTCATCTCTCTTTTCCCCGTTCCTGTCCTCGTATTCATCCACGTCCAGACGCATTCAACCTCCTTCCTCGCTGTGCGTGGCCCGGGGGGGAACGCAGGAGGAAGAAAGTGCTTGCATTCGAATATTCGAATATGTATATACGGTGCCACGCGCTGTGTTTCAAGCCATGGCTCGAAGAAAGCGCGCAAGACACAGAACCCCGAGAACCGGCGAGAGACCGGAACGGGGCGGGAGAGGCGCGCCGGTACGGGCGCATTGGGGCGAGGGGGCCCGCATTCAAAGCGTTCCATGATACCCCGCCCGCGGCAAGCGCCGGTGGCGCCCGCCGGGGATGCGAGCCCGCATATCCGCGTGCCATCGACAGACACCCGGGAAGGAGGAGACATGGAAAACTTCACACCCGTAAACGGACTGATCGGCGGCGGCCTCATTGGCCTGTCTGCGGCGTTCTTCCTTCTGGCCGCCGGCCGGATCACAGGCATATCAGGCATCATGGAAGGCTTCCTGAAGCCCGACGAGCACGGCGCCGGCTGGCGCATCGCCTATCTTGCTGCCATTCCGGCAGGTGCGCTTCTCGTCTCGCTGTTCCAGCCCACCATGGTGCCGAAGGTGGAGATCGGCGAGCACTGGACCCTGCTCGCCGCCGGCGGGCTCATTGCCGGCTTTGGCGCGCGCATCAGCAATGGCTGCACGTCGGGCCATGGGATTTGCGGCGTCGCGCGCCTGTCCAAGCGCTCCATCGCCGCCACCGTGACCTTCTTCGCCGCTGCGGCGGCTACGGTCTATGTCTACCGGCACCTCCTGTGAGTTCGCGTCCGACGGCGCATCCTCAAGCGATGCGATCGAAACCCTTCCAGCCAGGAGAGAGACCATGCGCGCTTTCGCAACCCTCACCGCGTCCATCCTCGCCGGCCTCGTCTTCGGAATCGGCCTTGCCATCTCGGGCATGACCAACCCGAGCAAGGTCCTGAACTTCCTCGATTTCGCCGCCATCCCCACCGGCGGCTGGGATCCGACCCTGGGCGTGGTGTTCGGCACCGTTCTTGCCATCATGTTCCTTGCCTACGCCATTCAGCGGCGCACGCGCCAGCCGCTGCTCGAGCGCGAGTACCATCTGCCCACCTGCAACCGCATCGACGCGCCGCTGCTCTCCGGCGCGGTCCTGTTCGGCATCGGCTGGGGCCTCGTCGGCCTGTGCCCAGGCCCGGCGATTGCAGCCGTGCCGCTGGCCGGCCACGGAACGGCGAGCCTTGCCGTCTTCCTCGCGGCGCTGCTGGCGGGCGTGGTGCTGGCCATGGTGGTGAAGGCGCGCCCCTGGGCCGACGCACAGCCGGCCTGACGGGCCGGGGCAAACGGCCGGCCTCCGGCCGTGGCGATGTGACAGGCCCGCCTCGATCGGGTAAAAGCCGGAGCAGGGCGAGATTTCGGGCCAGCGGCGCGGAACCCGGGCACGAAACCTTCAGCATGAACCTCCGGCATGCCCCCCGGCAGGGACCCGGCACGAACCCATGGGCGACATGGCCAGGCAGACGGGCGCCACCTGCGGCGCCGAGCATCATGACGCCGACATCGTCGTCGTCGGAGCGGGGCCTGCCGGCCTCGCCGCGGCCGTGGCACTGGCGGGCGGGCCGACCGATGCCCTCGGGGAAGAAGCCCGGCCGCGGCGCGTCATCTCGGCGGGCCCGCCCTTCGCCCCCGATCCCGAGCGGCCCGACACGCGCACGACGGCCCTCTTTCGCGGCGGCGTGACGCTGCTCGAGCGGCTCGGCGCCTTCGAGGGCTGCCGCCCCCATAGCGCGCCACTCAAGGCCATCCGCATCATCGACGACACGGGCCGCCTGCTGCGCGCGCCCGAGACCCTGTTCCGTGCCGAGGAGCTTGGCTGGAACGCCTTCGGCTACAACATTCCCAATCGTGCGCTGGTCGCAGCGCTGCGCGACGCGCTCGACGCACGGCCGGCCTGCGAGGCGCTGGAGACGCGGGGCATCACCGCGATCACGCCCGGGTGTGACGCCGTTCGCCTGCAAACCGCGGAAGGCCGCAGCCTGCGCGCCCGCCTCGTCGTCGGCGCCGACGGGCGCGGCTCGCTCTGCCGCAAGGCCGCTGGCATCGACAGCCGTGCCTGGTCCTATCCGCAGGTGGCGATCGCCTGCAATTTCAGCCATTCGGCGCGCCATGACTTCGTCTCCACCGAGTTCCACCGCCCGGCCGGCCCCTTCACCACGGTGCCGCTCCCGGGCGACGCGTCGAGCCTGGTCTGGGTCGAGACCCCCGCCGAGGCGGAGCGATTGATGGCGCTGGATGAGGCGGCCTTCGCTTCGGCCATCGAGGCCCGCCTGCAAGGGCTGCTCGGCACGGTCACCGAGACCGGCCCGCGCGCCGCCTTCCCGCTCAAGGGGCTCACGGCCCGCGCCCTCGCCGCGCGCCGCATCGCCCTCGTCGGCGAGGCTGCCCATGTGATCCCGCCGATCGGGGCCCAGGGGCTCAATCTGGGCTTTCGCGACGTGGGCGCTCTGGTGGACTGCGTGGCGGCCGCCGAAGAGGCGGGGGCGGACATCGGCGCCCCCGAGACGCTCGCCGCCTATGAGAGCGCCCGGCGCGCCGATGTATGGAGCCGCACGGTGGCGGTGGATGCGCTCAACCGCACCCTGCTCTCGGACCTTCTGCCAGCCCAGCTCCTGCGCAGCGTCGGCCTCTCTCTCATCGGCGCGCTCGCCCCCCTGCGCCGGCTGGTCATGCGCGAGGGCGTGCAGCCCACCGGCGC
>JALUTE010000363.1 GCA_027058255.1 Methyloligella sp.
CCTCTCGGTGGACGAGGCGCGCGCCGCGCTCAAGGAGGCGCGCGCCTCGTCCACCGAGAGGGGCGAGCAAGGGGCCGGCGCACCGGCCCAGGCGGACACGGCGGCGCACGCCGCCCCTGAGGCGCCCAAGCCCGCGCTTGAAGGGGAGCTGGAGGCCAGAACCTCGAGAACGCTCGAGGAGGCGGTGATCGGACTGCTCAAGCCCATGCTGCAGAGCTGGATCGACGCCAACATGCCCGCCATTGCCGAGCGCATCGCGAGAGAGAGCCTGTCTGACCGCGAGGGCGGCGCGCGCGAAGGCGCGGGCGCCGACGGGCGGAGCGACGAGGGCTCGGATACGTGACTCGGCGCCGCTCGCGGGAGCAGGGCGTGCGCTTGCGGAGGGCAGGAGTCACGTGAGCGTATGCTCGCACCTGATCGCGCGCGGAATCGGGACCTCTTGGGGGCATGGCCTGGTGCGCGGCCGACGCTTGTGCCGCGCGGGCCCGGTTTGCGGGCGGTAACGGTTGACACCCCCCGGCGCCGGTCGTATCCCCGGCGCCATGCGACGTCGTGCGGCGCGCGCCCCGGCGGACTTTCACGACATGCGCAGGGCTGTGCTGCACGCGCAAGGCGCGGGTTCCATTTCAGTGTGCAGGGCGGCCCGACCTGTGCAGGGCACGCTGCGAGGGTCTGTCTCCATGCTCGAGAAAACCTATCAGCCTTCCGAGGTCGAAGGCCGCATCTATGCCGAGTGGGAACGCGCGGGCGCATTCCGCGCCGGAAGGAAGGACCGGCTCGCGGCCGGCGCGGAGCCCTTTTGCATCGTCATCCCGCCCCCCAATGTGACGGGCTCCCTGCATATGGGCCATGCGCTCAACAACACCATTCAGGACATCCTCATCCGTTTCGAGCGCATGCGCGGCAGGGACGTGCTCTGGCAGCCGGGCACGGACCATGCGGGCATCGCCACCCAGATGGTCGTCGAGCGCAAGCTGGCCGCCGAGGGCGAGCCCGACCGGCGCAGCCTCGGACGCGAGGCGTTTCTTGAGCGCGTCTGGGCCTGGAAGGAGGAGTCGGGCGGCACCATCATCAACCAGTTGAAGCGCCTCGGCGCGTCCTGCGACTGGTCGCGCGAGCGTTTCACCATGGACGAGGGGCTGAGCCGCGCCGTGCGCAAAGTCTTCGTCGAGCTCTATCGCCAGGGCCTCATCTACAAGGACAAGCGGCTCGTCAACTGGGACCCGAAACTGCTGACGGCCATCTCGGACCTCGAGGTGGTGCAGGTCGAGACCAAGGGGCATCTGTGGCATTTCAGATACCCGCTCAAGGACGATCCCGAGCGCTACATCGTGGTGGCGACGACGCGGCCGGAGACCATGCTCGGAGACACGGCCGTGGCGGTGCATCCGGACGATCCGCGCTACAGGGACCTCGTCGGCAAGACGGTCGTCCTGCCGCTCGTCGGGCGCGAGATCCCCATCGTCGCGGACGACTATGCCGATCCCGAGCAGGGCTCGGGCGCGGTCAAGATCACGCCGGCGCACGACTTCAACGACTTCGAGGTGGGCCGGCGGCACGACCTGCCGCCTGTCAACATCTTCGATGCGCATGCCCGCATCAACGAGAACGCGCCGGAAGCCTATCGGGGCCTCGATCGCTTCGAGGCGCGCGAGCGCATTGTCGCCGACATGGAGGCGGCCGGCCTGCTCGAGACCGTCGAGGACCACGAGCACGTGGTGCCCTATGGCGACCGCTCCAATGTCGTGATCGAGCCCTGGCTCACGGACCAGTGGTATGTGGACGCCGCCACGCTCGCCGCCCCCGCCATCGAGGCGGTGGAGAAGGGGCGCACGGTCTTCGTCCCCAAGAGCTGGGAGAAGACCTATTTCGAGTGGATGCGCAACATCCAGCCCTGGTGCATCTCGCGCCAGCTCTGGTGGGGGCACCAGATTCCGGCCTGGTACGGGCCCGATGGGGAGATTTTCGTTGCCGAGAGCGAGAAGGAGGCGCGGGCGCTGGCGCGGGCCCACTATGGCAAGAAGCGCTCGCCCAAGCTCAAGCGCGACGCGGATGTGCTGGATACCTGGTTCTCGTCGGCCCTCTGGCCCTTCTCGACCCTCGGCTGGCCGGACGAGACGCCGGAGCTCAAGCGCTACTACCCGACCGACGTGCTGGTGACCGGTTTCGACATCATCTTCTTCTGGGTCGCGCGGATGATGATGATGGGCCTGCATTTCATGAAGGACATCCCCTTCCACACGGTCTACATCCACGCCCTGGTGCGCGACGAGAAGGGGCAGAAGATGTCCAAGTCCAAGGGGAACGTCATGGACCCCTTGGAGCTGATTGACGAGTTCGGCGCCGATGCGCTGCGTTTCACCCTCGCGGCCATGGCCGCCCAGGGGCGCGACATCAAGCTCGCCAAGGCGCGTGTCGCGGGCTATCGCAATTTCGCGACCAAGCTGTGGAACGCGGCGCGGTTCGCCGAGATGAACGAATGCGGTCCGGACCCGGAGTTCGACCCGCGCTCGGTCAAGCTCACCGTCAATCGCTGGATCCGGGGCGCGGTCATGGAGACGATCGAGGCGGTGAGCCGCGGGATCACCGAGCATCGCTACAATGAGGCGGCCGGCGCCATCTATCATTTCACCTGGGGCACCTTCTGCGACTGGTATCTGGAGCTGATCAAGCCCGTTCTGGCGGGCGCCGACGAGAAGGCCAAGGCCGAAACCCGGGCCATGACCGCCTGGGTTCTGGACCAGATCCTGAAGCTCCTGCACCCCTTCATGCCCTTCATCACCGAGGAGCTGTGGGCCCGCACGGCCGAGCATGGCAAGCCACGCGCCGCACCGCTCATCTTGAGCGCATGGCCGGTGGCGAACCGGCGCCTTCGCAACAAGCCGGCCACCGCCGAGATCGAATGGCTCATTCGCCTCGTCTCGGAGGTGCGCTCCGTGCGCTCGGAGATGAACGTGCCCGTGGGCGCACGGGTGCCCCTGGTCCTGGTCGGCGCCTCGAAGGAGACCCGCGCCCGGGCCGCGCGTCATGAGGAGACCATCCTGCGCCTCGCCCGGGCCGAAAAGCTGACCCACGCCAGAGCCGCCCCGAAGGGCTCGGTTCAGATCGTGCTGGAGGAGGCGACGCTCGCCCTGCCCCTCGAGGGGCTCA
>JALUTE010000364.1 GCA_027058255.1 Methyloligella sp.
GGAGCGCGCGCACTCACGCGGGCGGGCGATGCGGCGCTCGGCCTTGCGGTGCGCGCGCTCCTGCGCGAGGCGGCGGCCAAGGGGGACTATGCGCCCGCCGATCCGGCGCGGCCCGACTTTGCCAGCGGCTATATCGTCATTGCGGTCGGGAAATATGGCGCCTTCGAGCTCAACTATTCGAGCGACATCGACCTCATCGTCTTTTACGAGCCGGGCCTCGCGCGGCTGAGGGAGGGGCTGGATGCCGGCGCGTTCTTCGTGCGCGTGACGCGCGATCTGGTGCGCCTTCTGCAGGAGCGCACGGGCGAGGGCTATGTGTTCCGCACGGACCTGCGCCTGCGTCCCGATCCGGGGGCGACCCAGCTCGCCCTCTCGACCGATGCGGCGCTGCACTACTATGAGAGCTTCGGCCAGAACTGGGAGCGGGCCGCGCTCATCAAGGCCCGTGCGGTTGCCGGCGACCGGGAGGCGGGCGCGCGCATTCTCTCCCAGCTCCAGCCCTATGTCTGGCGCAAATATCTCGACTATGCGGCCATTGCCGACATTCACGCCATGAAGCGGCAGGTGCATGCCGTGAAGGGCTTCGGCGAGATCGCGGTGGCGGGCCACAACATCAAGCTCGGGCGCGGCGGCATTCGCGAGATCGAGTTCTTCGCCCAGACCCAGCAGCTCATCGCCGGTGGCCGCCAGCCGGATCTGCGCCTTCCCGGCACGCTGGAGGCGCTGGAGCGCCTGGCGGCGCGCGGCTGGATCTCCCGCCGGGCCGAGCAGGAGCTGCGCGGGGCCTATCTCTTCCTTCGCCACGTGGAGCATCGCCTGCAGATGATCGCCGACGAGCAGACGCATGTGCTGCCCGCGGACGAGGCGCGGCTGGAGCGCGTGGCGCGTTTCTCGGGCTTTGCGGATGCGGCGGCGTTCGGGGCCCGCCTCAGGGGCGAGCTGCAACGGGTGGAGCGTCATTACGCAGCGCTGTTCGAGGACGTGCCGGAGCTCACCCGCAAGGCCGGCAATCTCGTCTTCACCGGCGATGACGACGACCCGGCCACGGTCGAGACCCTGGCGCGCATGGGCTTTGCCAATCCCTCCCAGGTCATCGCGGCGGTGCGCGGCTGGCATTACGGGCGCTATCCGGCCATGCGCTCGGCCCGGGCGCGCGAGCGCCTCACCGAGGTGCAGCCGGCGCTCCTCGAGGCGCTGTCCGAGACCGCCGAGCCCGATCGGGCGCTCGCCTCCTTCGACCAGTTCCTGCGTGCCCTGCCCTCGGGCGTGCAGCTCTTCTCTCTTCTGCGCAGCAATCCCGCCCTCCTGCGCCTCATCGCGGACATCATGGGCACGGCGCCGCGGCTGGCGCGCATTCTCAGCCGGCGCCCCCGCATTCTCGAGGCGGTGCTCGACCCGGGCTTCTTCGGCAGCCTGCCGAGCCGGGACGAGCTCTCCCGACGCATCAATGTCGAGATATCGAGCGCCGTCGACTATCAGGACTGCCTCGACCGGGCCCGCGTGTTCGGCAAGGAGCAGGCCTTCCTGATCGGTGTGCGCATCCTCACCGGCACCGTCTCGGCCGAGCAGGCGGGCGGTGCCTATGCCTTGCTGGCGGAGGTGCTGATCCGCGCCCTGCAGGCGGTGGTGGAGGAGGAGCACGCCCGCATTCACGGGCGGATGCCGGGAGGTGCGGTCGCGATCATCGCCATGGGCAAGCTCGGCGGACGGGAGATGACGGCGAGCTCCGACCTCGATCTCATCATCGTCTACGATTTCGATCCGGCCCATGGCGTGTCGGATGGCGAGCGGCCGCTCGAAGGTCCGCGCTACTACGCCCGCCTCACCCAGAGGCTCGTCTCGGCCTTGACGGCGCCGACCGCCGAGGGGCGGCTCTATGAGGTGGACATGCGCCTTCGCCCCTCGGGCCATGCGGGCCCCGTGGCAACCCATATCGAAAGCTTCGAGACCTATCAGCGGCGCGAGGCCTGGACATGGGAGCACATGGCGCTCACCCGGGCGCGGGTCATCACCGGCCCGCCCGCCTTGAGCGCGCGCATCGAGAGCACGATCCGCGAGGTGCTGACCGCCCGGCGCGATGCGGCCGCAATCGCCCGGGACGTGCGCGAGATGCGCGCCAAAATCGAGAGGGAAAAAGGCACCGACGACATCTGGGACCTCAAGCAGGTGCGCGGCGGGCTGGTGGATCTGGAGTTCATCACGCAGTATCTGCAACTCGTCCATGCGGCCGACAATCCGGGCATCCTCGACCAGAACACCCATGGGGCGCTGGGGCGGCTGAGAGAAGCGGGCGTTCTCGAGGGCGAGAGCGCCGAGGTGCTGGCGCCGGCGGCACGGCTCTATCACGACGTGACACAAATCCTGCGGCTCTGCGTGGAGGGACAATTCGAGCCCGAGAACGCGCCCAACGGCCTCAAGGCATTGCTGGCGGAGGCGGGTGAGGTGCCGGACTTTGCGCGCCTCGAGGCCACGCTGCGCGGCCGCCTCGCCGAGGTGCGCCGCCTTTTCGACAGCCTCCTGGGCGCGCCATCGGGCGAGCGCTGACGGCCGCGGGCGGGACGCTTAATCCATCCGTTCTGCGGAAAACCGCGGCGGTGCCGGGGCCCGCGATTCCGCTCCAGAGAGGGGCGTCCGCCTTCCGCGCATCAGCTTCGGCCAGTGTTGTCGCAAAGGCCTGGCCTTGGGGCATCGGAGCGGGCAGAGGGTGGTTGCGTGGTCGCGCCGGCCGGTGCGATGATGCCGCGGCGCTCGGCCTGCTCCTCCAGCTCGTCGCGAAGGAAGGCGATGTCGATGCCGGCGCGGGAGAGGGCATGCAGGACGAGATCGACCGGTCGCGTGCGGGCTGTTACCATCGCCCAGAGGATGGCGCTGCGGGTTCCGGAGAGGCAGTAGGCGAGCACCGGGCCGTCCGCGGCCTTGAGGGCGGCCTCGAAAGCGTCCAGAAGCGCGTCGTCGAACAGGGCGTCCTTCGCGGCCGGAACATAGGCGTAGGCCAGGCGGTGGCGCCGCGTCTCGGCGGCGGCCTCCCGGTCGGACAGGGGGACGTCATCCTCCCATTCGGGCCGGTTGTTGACGAGCGTGGTGAAGCCCTCGGCCCGAATCTGCGCGATGTCGTCGGCGCGGATCTGGGGGGCGACGGCGAAGT
>JALUTE010000365.1 GCA_027058255.1 Methyloligella sp.
GAACACGGTCTATGGTGGCGGCGGTTCCTGGTCCGCCGCCACCATAGACCGTGTTCCGTGCATTCGCCAGAGCACTGCGTGAGGGCCTTGTCCGGGCGATGAGCGCGCCCGTCTTGCTGCGGCAAACGGCCACGCATGGGGCGCACACGTGCGCGCGGCTAAACTGGCAAAAGCATGCGCCCCCTCCGACATGCGCATGCAGTTTTCATTTTTTTCTTCCGTATAACTTCGTCGATGCACTTTCGAGCGATTCAAAAGTCTGTCCGAGCGACGGGCCGCGTTGACAGGTTTTTGCAAACCGGTCTTAACTGGCGAGCGACCGCAATCGCCGATCGTGGTCGATCCACAGGTCCGATACCGGGGCCTTGAACCCCGATTATTGGAGGTAACGATGACATTCTTGCACCCTGTGCGCGGCCCTGCCCGCGCGCCCTCTTCCGCTGTTGCGCTCCCTCGTGCCTCACGCCTGGCGTGGGTGCTCCTCACGGCCCTGGCGCTGGTCATGCCGCCGCTCGCGGCCACGCCCGCCCATGCGGGCGCGAGCGCCGGGGAGGTGAACGTCTATTCCTACCGCCAGCCGAAGCTCATCCGCCCGCTTCTCGATGCCTTCACCAGGAAAACGGGAATCCGGGTCAATCTCATCTTCGCCAAGAAGGGGCTGATCGAGCGCATGGCCGCGGAGGGGCGGAACAGCCCGGCCGACGTGCTGCTCACCGTCGATATCGGACGGCTGACCGGCGCGAAGGCGCGGGGCATTACCGCGCCGGTGGACTCGGCGGCGCTGAAGGCGAACATTCCCGCCGCCTTTCGCGACCCGGCCGGCCATTGGTTCGCCCTGACGCGGCGCGCGCGCGTGGTGTTCGCGTCCAAGGCACGCGTGGCCCAGCGCGACATCACCTATGAGGAGCTGGCAGACCCGAAATGGAAGGGCAAGATCTGCATCCGCTCCGGCCATCACGTCTACAACATTGCGCTTTTCGCCTCGATGATCGCCCATCACGGGCCCGAGAAGGCGGAGGCCTGGCTGCGCGGCCTCAAGGCCAATCTCGCCCGCAAGCCCTCCGGCAATGACCGGGCGCAGATCAAGGGCGTCTATGAGGGCGTGTGCGACCTCGCCATCGGCAACACCTATTACATGGCGAAGATGCAGCTCAACGACCGCAAGCCCGTGCAGAAGAAATGGGCCGCGGCGGTGCACATCCTCTTCCCCAATGCCAGGGGGCGGGGCACCCATGTCAACGTCTCCGGCATGGTTCTGGCGCGTCATGCGCCGAACCAGGAGAACGCCATCCGGCTCATGGAATATCTCGCCACCGACGAGGCGCAACGCATCTATGCCTCCGTCAATCACGAATATCCCGTGAAGCCCGGCGTGCCCTGGTCGGATCTCGTTGCGAGCTGGGGGCGTTTCAAGGCCGATCCCCTGGCTCTCGAGACCCTGGCAGGCCTGAGAAAGGCCGCCTCCGAGCTGGTCGACAAGGTGCGTTTCGACGAGGGGCCGGGGAGTTGAGCGAGCTTGCAGGGCCCAGTCCTGCGGGTGCGCCGGGGCCGGCCTTCGGCCCCGGCGGCCTCACCCCCTTCGGCCGGCTCGCGGCCTGGCGTGTCAAGCGCCGCGCCTCGCCGGCCTGGACCGTGGCGATCGCCCTCATTCTGGCAGTGATGCTGCTGCCCATCGCCGCCATTGCCGTCATGGCGCTCTCGCCGGCGGAGAACATCTGGCCGCACCTTCTCTCGACCATTCTCCCGCGCGCGGTGCGCGACACGCTGCTGTTGATGGCGGGCGTTGGCGTTCTCACGCTCGCCACCGGCACGGGAGCGGCCTGGCTCATCACCATGTATCGTTTTCCGGGGCGGCATCTCTTCGACTGGCTGATGCTCCTGCCGCTTGCCATTCCCACCTATATCGTCGCCTTCTGCTATGTGGAGCTGCTGGACTATTCGGGCGGGCTGCAAACCGCCCTCAGAGCGGTTTTCGGCTGGCAGTCGGCGCGGGACTACTGGTTTCCTGACATCCGCTCCCTGCCGGGGGCGATCTTCGTCATGTCCGCGGTGCTCTACCCTTATGTCTATCTCACGGCGCGGGCGAGCTTCCTGCAGCAGTCGGTCTGCGTTCTGGAGGTGGCGCGCACGCTCGGGCGCAGCTCCATGGGCGCGTTCTGGTCCGTCGCCCTGCCGCTGGCCCGCCCGGCCCTCGTCGCCGGCCTCGCCCTGGCGCTGATGGAGACGCTGAACGACATCGGCGCGGTGGAATATCTCGGGGTCAACACGCTGACGGTGAGCGTTTACACGACCTGGCTGGAGCGCTCCAATCTGGGCGGGGCGGCGCAGATTGCCGCGGTGATGCTGGTCTTCGTGGTTCTGCTCTTCACCGCCGAGCGGCTGGCGCGCGGGCGCCAGTCCTACCATCACACGACGGGGCGCTATCAGCCCATCCCCTTCGAGACGCTCGAGGGGCCGCGCGCCTGGCTCGCATCCCTGCTCTGCCTTGCGCCCTTCACCATCGGTTTCGTGCTGCCGGTGAGCGTGCTTGCGCAAAACGCCGTGCTCTTTGCCGACGATGCGCTCGATGCGGCGTTCTGGCGGGCCGCCCTGCACAGTGTCGCGCTCGCGCTTTCGGCGGCGGCCATTACCGTGGTGCTCGCGCTCATTCTCGCCTATGGCCGGCGCGTGGCGCCGAACGGCTTCGTGCGCCCCGCCGTGCGGCTCACCGGCTTCGGCTATGCGGTGCCGGGCACGGTGCTCGCGGTCGGGCTGCTGATCCCCCTTGCGGGGCTCGACAACCGGATCGATGCGTTCATGCGCGAGACCTTCGGCATCTCCACGGGGCTGATCCTCTCCGGCACCGCCTTCGCCCTGGTGCTCGCCTACGCCATCCGCTTCATGGCGGTCTCGCTCGGCGCCATCGAGGCGGGCCTTGCCAAGATCTCGCCGGTGCTCGATGCGGCGGCCCGCACCCTCGGCGAGACCAGCCTCTCGACGCTGCGGCGGGTGCATCTGCCGCTGCTGCGCCCGGCCCTCGGCGCGGCGGCGCTGCTCGTCTTCGTCGACTCCATGAAGGAGCTGCCGGCAACGCTCCTGCTGCGCCCCTTCAACTTCGACACGCTCGCGACCCATGTCTATGCCTTCGCCTCGCTCGAGC
>JALUTE010000366.1 GCA_027058255.1 Methyloligella sp.
GGAGGTTGTGGTCCAGGGCTTTGGCGGCACGCTGACCATGCTGGATTCGCGCTCGGGCGCAAGCGGCGGCATGCAGGACAGTGCCGGGGGCGGCTATGATGCGCGTGGCTCTGCGCCGGCGCCGGCCAGCGGGGCCACGGCCAATGGCGGCAGCTTCGAGAAGGAGCTCGACGACGAGATCCCGTTCTGAGGCGGGCGCGGGTCGGCGATCCGAGGCGGGTTCCGGCGCGTCTTGCGCATCCGGGCCGCTCGCGGGTCGTGCCGGAACCGTTGAGGGCGGTCGCGCCGCGGCGTTGAGAGCGTGAGGACGACATCGACAGCTACTCGCTGCTGAGGCTGGCACATCTGGTCGGCGCCGCCATATTGTTCGGCACCGGGGCGGGCATCGCCTTCTTCATGCTGGCGGCCCACCGCACGGGCGATGCCCGCGTCATCGCGCCGGTCGCGCGCATGGTGGTGCGCGCCGATTTCCTTTTCACGGCGCCCGCCGTTGTCGCTCAACCCGTAACCGGAGCCTTGCTTGCCCAGGCGCTGGGTGTGTCCCTGCTCGAGCCCTGGATCGTTCTCGCCCTCGTGCTCTATGTGCTGATCGGGCTGTGCTGGCTGCCGGTTGTCGTCCTGCAGATGCGCATGGCGCGCCTTGCCGCCGAGGCCGCCCGGGAGGGGGCGCCCCTTCCACCCGCCTATGGCCGCGCCTTTCGCATCTGGTTCGCGCTCGGCTGGCCGGCCTTTCTGGGCGTGCTCGCCATCTTCTGGATCATGATCACGCGCCCCGCACTCCTCTGAAGGCAGAGGTCGCCCGCCATGGGCCGATCCGTGCCGGCGCATGTCGCGGCCCCTGGCAATGGCACGGCCCTTGCGTTCGGGCGGGGCATGGACAAACCGTTCACATGGGAGCCGGCGGGGCTGTGGGCCCGCATGGGAGCATGGCGTGCGCGACTTTGGCGGGGCCTTGCCAATCTCTTGCTGCTCGCCGGTGCGCTCGCGGCGTGCTTCCTCGCACTGGAATATGGGGTGTTCCGCCATCTCCTCGTTCCCGATGACGTCATCCCCAATGTCAGCATCGACACGGTGGTGCGCTACAAGCCGGGCACGCGGGCCATGTTCCGCTGGCCGGACGGGCGCGAGACCCGGATCACCATCAACGAGAATGGCTGGAACTCCACCCACACGCGCTATCCGCTCGCCAAACGGGCGGGCGTGATGCGCGTCGCCGTCATCGGCGACTCCTATGTTCAGGCGGCAACCGTCAATGTGGAGGAGGCGTTTCCCGAGGTGCTGGAGCGCCGTCTCAATGCGGCCGGCCGTCCCGCCGAGGTGTTCCGTTTCGGGATGGACGGGGCGCCGCTCAGCCAATATCTGCACGTGCTGCGCCGGGCCGTGCTGCGCTACCGCCCCGACGTGGTCGTGGTCCAGCTCATCCACAATGATTTCGACGAGATGTACCGCCTGCAGGCCGGGCGCACCACGTCGAGTTTCCTGAAGCTGCGCCGGGGCGCGGCGGGCCGCATCGAGGAGGTGCCGCCGCAGGACTTCCGGCCGGGCCTTGCGGATTTCCTGCGCCAGTTCCGCACCTTCCGCTATCTCTATTACGAGACCGGGCTCTATGTGAGCCTGCGCAACTGGATCAACCGCTACTACTGGGGCGGCAAGGACGATTGGCGCCCGGAGTTCGTCTCCTCGGCCGTGGATGTCCGCAACATCACCGACACGAAGGCCATCCGCGCCTATACGGCCCATGTCTTCTCCCGGATGAAGGCGCTTGCCGAGCGCCATGGCTTCCGCCTGCTGCTCGCGATGGACGGCGTGCGGGAGGCGGTCTATGCGGGGCGTGCGCCGGAGACCTATGCGGTCGGGCGTCTCAACGCGATCGCCCGCGAGGCGGCGCGTGCGGCGGGCATCGACTTTCTCGACCTGCAGGAGACGTTCGCACGTCACTGGGCCCGCCATGGCCAGCGGTTCGAGTTCTCCTACGACTGGCACTGGAATGCGCTCGCTCACCGGCTGGTTGGCAAGGCCATCTCCAAGCGCCTCCTGGCGGACGAGCCCGGTCTCGCGCACTCGGCTTCCGCGACGCCTCGCTCCACCACGCGATAATCCCCCTCCTGTGGATGTCGCGGCAATCGTCGCGGCCCGCCATGGGCATGCGCCTGTGCGCGTGCTACAAGGCTCACGCGCCCTGCGGCCTTCTGTCCCCTGCCGGATCGCCCGTTCCTCATTACATCAGGAGGCGTGACATCAGGGGATGCGAATATCCGAATGAACAGGGGCGCCGGTCCCTGCGGGGTCGCAGTCACGCCGCAAACGCGCCCTCGCAGGCGCCAATGGCAAGAGGGGCATCGCTCATGCTGGGCACGCAATCCAATGGCGCCGCAGGCATCACAGGCCGCCTGGCTTTCCTAGTCGCGCTGTCGATTCTGGCGATCCTGGCGCTGTTCGCCACTTGGCCGGGGAGCGCCTCGGCCGAGACGGGCGGGAGCAACGCGCAGAGCTGGACCGTCGCGATCACCGAGATCGACGATCTCAAGGCCGTGTTCGCGACCGTGCGCAGCTCCGACGAGGTGCAGGCGCGCGCGCGCATCTCCGGCACGGTCACGGACCTGACCATCGACGAGGGCAGCCAGGTGACGCCCGGCCAGGTCATCGGCCGGGTGACGGACCCCAAGCTTCGTCTGAAATTGCGGGCGCTCGAGGCCCGGATCAAATCCTTCGAGAGCCAGCTTGCCAATGCCCGCACCGAGCTTGCGCGGGGCGAGACGCTGCGCAAGCGTGGCATCATTCCCGAGGCGCGGCTCGACACGCTGCGCACGGCCTACAAGGTGGCGGAAGGCGCGCTGAAATCGGCGCGGGCGGACCGCGCGGTGGTGCTCAAGCAGATGGACGAGGGCGCGGTGCTGGCCCCGGCGGAGGGGCGCGTCCTGAAGGTGCGGGTCACCAAGGGCTCGGTGGTGCTTGCGGGCGAGAGTCTCGCGACCATCGCCGCCAATCGCTACATCCTGCGCCTCGAGATCCCCGAGCGGCACGCCCGCTTCCTCGTCAAGGGGGCGCGCATTGCGGTGGGCGCGCGCGGCCTCGATGCAGATCAGAGCACGGTCAGCCAGGGC